>JBGTEZ010000350.1:0-2558 GCA_041747535.1 Gemmatimonadaceae bacterium | reverse complement strand
CATTCTCGACGGGCCAAAGAGCCTGAACTACACGCTTCGCGCCGCCGCATACGGCAACCTGGCGACTGTGCCTGAGTTTCAGGATGTCGCGGCGTCGTACGACCGGCTCGCCACGCTCTCGGGCGACCTCGTGTACAAGTCCCTGCGGCGTTCGCTTGGCGCGATTGACGACGAGCTTGGAAGCACATGGGGAGCGGCGGTGCGCGGCAATTATGCCGGCAGTACGCTTTACCCGCGTCTCAGCATCGATGGGTCTCGAGGATTTCTGTTGCCACTCGACCACTCGTCCATCTGGCTCCGCGCTGCTGCTGGCACGTCGATGGGTGCATACCGGAACGATCCGTTCGCGCGATCGTATTTCGGCGGCTTCGGCAACAACTGGGTGGACTACCGGGGGATCAAGCAGTTCCGGAATATGGAGAGTTTTCCCGGCCTCGATATCAACCAGGTTGGCGGCGCAACGTACGGCAAGGCGCAGGTGGAGTGGGTGTCGCCGCCGCTTCGCTTCCGCAAAGTCGGTGTTCCAAGCGCATACCTTCGGTGGGCCGGGCTGACAGTATTCGCGAGCGCCCTCGTCACCGACTTCGACGATGATGCAACGAGGCGCGGCTTTGTGAACGTGGGCGCACAGGCGGACCTCCGGGCGATCACGCTTTCCCACCTCGAGTCCACGTTCTCCCTTGGCTTCGCGACTGCGGCCGGCAAGGGAATCCCGCGCAGCTCGTCACTGATGGCGTCCTTCAAACTGATGTGAGCACTGCCGTTGCCATAGCTGTCAGTGTACTCCCGGTCTTTCTCTTCCTCGGCGCGCTGGTGTTGCTCGACAGCTACAAGCTCATCCCGGTGCGAGCGATCCTGCTCGCGGTCGCGGCGGGGGCGGCCGCCGCTGTGGTGGGCTACGCCATTAACGTGTCGCTTCGGCCGGCGCTGGGGCTGGATGTGGCGCGCTACTCGATGTACGTCGCCCCAGTCCTCGAGGAGCTGCTGAAGGCGGTTTACATCGTCTGGCTGCTGCGCCGGAACAAGGTGGGGTTCGTCGTTGACGCGGCGACCTATGGCTTCGCGGTCGGGACCGGATTTGCGTTCGTCGAGAACATCTACGTTCTGCAGATGCACCCCAATCCGACTATCTGGACCTGGATTGTCCGTGGATTCGGCACCGCGCTGATGCACAGCGGCACGAGTGCGATCATGGCGATGATAGGGCGCACGCTCGACAATCGTGCGCACAGGTTCCGGCTGGCGCTCATGCTCCCCGGGCTCGCAGTCGCCGCGGTGTTGCACTCATTGTACAATCAGTTCCTTGTCGCGCCGTTGCTCGCCACTGCGCTCATCCTGCTGGTGTTCCCCTACATCGTCATGTTTCTTTTCCAGAGGAGCGAGCGGGAGACAAGGAGCTGGCTCGGCACGGGCTTCGACACCGACCAGGAGCTGCTGCGCGTGATGCGCGCGGGACACGTCGCGGACACTCCGGTCGGCCTTTACCTGAAGGGCATGCGGACGAGCTTCCCGCCGGAGGTGATCGTTGACATGATGTGCTTTCTCCGGCTGCGCGCCGAGCTTGGCATTCGGGCGAAGGGCATCCTGCTCATGCGCGAGGCTGGCTTCGAAGGCGTCCCCGATCCATCTCTTCGGGCGAAGCTCGACGAGATGCGTTATCTCGAGCGGAGCATCGGCAGGACCGGCATGCTCGCGCTCAAACCGTTCGTCCACACGAGCACCCAAGACCTGTGGCAGCTCAACCTGCTCGACGGGACACAGCGATGACCGAGGTCCCACCGCTCCGGGGCTCAAGAACGACGTTGCGGGTTCCCCCGCTGGTTCTCCTGATTGGCAGAAGCGTTCAGGATGCCGCGCCACTGGTGCAGAAGCTCGTAAGCGAAGGGTATCTGGTCATCTCAGAGGTCGACCTGGCTCAGGCTCTCCCAAAGCTGCGCGCAAAACGCTTCGAGTTTGTGCTCGTGGACATTGGCGTTTCGGGTGCGGCTACGCAGATGTTCATCAAGACGCTGCGCGGCGACGAACAGCTCGCGGGCCTCCCGCTGCTCGTGACCTCCCGGATGGACGACATGGACGCCATCGAGCGCTGTCTCGAATGTGGCGCAGACGACTACCTGCCGAGCGTGTTCGGGTCGGCGGTGCTGCGCGTCCGTGTAAGCGCCGCGCTGGACAGACGGCGCGTTCAGGATGGACAGTATCTACGGCGCGAGATAACTGTCGCGCGGACGATTCAGCGCGATTTTCTGCCCGAGTCGCTCCCGGAGGTAACCGATCTGGAGCTCGATGCTGCGCTCCGCCCTGCGCGGGATGTCTCGGGTGACTTCTACGACTGCTTCCTGCTGACGTCGGGCGAGGTGATTCTCGTAGTCGGGGACGTGTGCGACAAGGGCGTTGGCGCGGCGCTGTTCATGGCGCTATTCCGGAGCCTGATCCGCGCCTCGGCCGACCCCGTTGGGGGCGGCGCAATCCAGATGATCGGCGGCCGTCACACGATGGTGATGCAGGCGATACAGTCGGCCTCCCCCGCCGACCTGCTGACGCGCGTTGCCGGCTTCACC
>JBGTEZ010000349.1:0-4111 GCA_041747535.1 Gemmatimonadaceae bacterium | reverse complement strand
CAGCACCGCCGGATACCACGATACCCGGCCGATCGGAGCCCACACGTGCTTGAGCAGATCCTGCAGCATGAACCTCCCGACCCGCGTCCCGGCGTCAACCGTGGTGAGGATGAACAGCGCCTCGAACATGATCGCGAAGTGGTACCAGAGCGCCATCGCGGTCGGACCGCCGAGCACGCTCGAGAAGAGATGAGCCATGCCGACCGCAAGGCTGGGCGCGCCGCCGGTTCGTGATAGCATCGAGCTTTCACCGACCTGCTCCGCGAGCAGCTGCATCTGACCGGGCTCGAGGGTGAAACCCCAGTTCTGTACCGCCGCCGCCGCGCTCGCCGCGGTCGTCCCGATCACACCGGCCGGAGCGTTGATCGCGAAGTAAACGCCGGGTGTGAGCACGCACGCTGCGATGAGCGCCATCACCGCCACCAGTGACTCGGTAAGCATCCCGCCGTAGCCGACGAGCCGGGCGTCGCCCTCGCTCGCAAGCAGCTTCGGCGTGGTTCCCGATGCGATCAGGGCGTGGAACCCACTGATCGCTCCGCACGCGATTGTAATGAAAGCGAACGGAAATATCTTGCCGGCGAACACCGGCCCCGTGCCGTCGGTGAACCGCGTGAGCGCCGGCATCTGCAGTGGCGGAAGAACTATCACGATTCCGAGTGCCAACGCGAGCACCACTCCGATCTTCACAAAGGCAGAGAGGTAGTCGCGCGGCGCGAGCAGTATCCACACCGGGAGCACCGACGCGACGAAGCTGTATCCCATGATCAGGAACGCGAGCGTGGTCCCCGAGAGTGTAAACGCCGGCGCGAGGTCCGGGTTCTGTGCCACCCAGCGTCCGGCATAGACCGAAAGGACGAGGAGCACCAGCCCGAACCCGCTCGCTTCGAGGACGCGGTGCGGACGAACCCAGCGGAGGTAGGCCCCCATCAACAACGCGGTAGGGATGGTGAGACCGATCGTGACGACTCCCCACGGACTGTCCTTGAGCGCATTCACGACCACGAGGGCGAGCACGGCGATGAGCACGATCATGATGCCGAGAACCGATACGAGCGCGGTGTAGCCGGCGACGGGGCCGATCTCCTCTTTCGCCATCTGCCCCAGCGATTTCCCGTCCCTTCGCACGGATGCGCAGAGAATCACGAAATCCTGAACGGCACCGCCGATCGCGACGCCGACGATGATCCAGAGGGCGCCAGGCAAATATCCGAATTGAGCGGCCAGCGTCGGGCCGACGAGCGGACCAGGTCCGGCGATCGCCGCGAAGTGGTGGCCGAACACGATCCATCGGTTCGTCGGCGTGAAATCGCGCCCGTCGTTGAGCCTGACGGCGGGGGTCGTCCGCGCCGGATCGAGCGCGAAAATCCTCGAGGCGATGAACCGGCTGTAGAACCGGTATGCAACGGAGTAGGTCGAGACGGCGGCGACGAGGAGCCACGCCGCGTTCACCGGCTCGTTACGCGACAAGGCGAGCACGGCAAAGCTCGCGGCGCCGGCGAGGGCGACGAGAGACCAGACGACGAGTGAGCGGACTCTGTGCATTGATGCCGGCGTTCGTGAGCGGTGAAATTGAGTATCGGTTAATTTTCGCGCAATCCACCAATGACACTGAAAGCTCTCCCGACCATCATCGCCGTGGCAGCGGCAGCCATTCTGCCGGCTTGTGCCAGGCAGCCCACCAATCAGGTGTCGGCCGCCGGGGAGCAGCCGTCCCCGACCGCGCTTCGCCCGCTGGAGCGGATGGCCGGGCAGCACGTGCTGGTTCTCCCGGTGCAGTACGTGTCGTTCCACGACAGTCTCGGCTGGCAGCAGGCCGTTCCCAACCGCCCAGCCTACCTGGCCAGACTCGACACCGTCATCGCATCCACGCTGACCGCGCGCGGTCTCGGTCAGGCGTGGACTTTCGGGCCCGAGGTCGCGCGCTCCGCGCGCCTCAACAGCATCATCATGCCTGACGCACGCGCTCTCTCCGCCGAGTGGCTCCGTGGAAGGCTGCTCGCCGATCAGACGGTGCGGGATCCGCTCGCATCCCAGGTTCGCTCGCTCGTGGGCCTCAAGGGATCGCGCTATGCCATCCTGCCGGTCGAGATCAGGTTCGAGGGCCAGCGTGGTACAGGCGTTGCGACGCTGAGACTGGTGATGATCGATTCACGACTTGCGCAGGTGAGATGGGTCGGCGAGATCAAGAGTGATCCCGCCGCGACGTTCTCGCCCGCGCTCGCCGCGAGTGTGGCCTCCCGTTTCGCCGACCTGGTTGCCGAGCCGTAAGCCCAGTCGGGAGAGGCCGGCGTGACGACGATCTTTCACGTCTCCGATCTTCATTTTGGATGGCCCGCGGTCCCCGAGCAGATCGAGGCGATCGAGCAGACGATTGCGGGCGAGCGCTTCGACGTAGTGGCCATATCCGGAGATCTCTCTCAACGGGCAAGGGCGGGCGAGTTTCAGCGAGCCGCCGCGTTCATTCGCGACGCGGCGAAGGTGAGCAAGGTCATAACGATCCCCGGCAATCACGATGTCGCATGGTGGCGCGCCCCGCTCGGCTTCCGCAACAAGGCGCGGGTCTACCAGAACTACCGGAGGTTCATCGACCCCGATCTCGAGCCGGTGTTGTACGTCGCGGGGACGACGCTCGTCGGTATCAACACCGCGCACGGAGTGACGAGGCGAACGCTCACCTGGAAATTGCGCGACATCTCCATCATCGGCGACGTGAAGAAGCAGCAGCTCGAGATCGCCCGCGAGGCTTTCGAGACCGGTCCTCCTGACAATGCGCGCGTCATCGTCATGCACCACAATCCCGTGAAAGGCGAGCTGTCCGGACGTCACGGACTCAAGAACACCCAGAAGATACTGGGCGCGTTCGCCGAGATGGGCGTGGATCTGGTGCTATGTGGACACGACCACCAGGAATCGGTGCACTACATCGAGCACACGAAGAAGGGGACTGTGATCTCGACGGCGGGAACAGTCTCGGAAAGGTCGAGAGGGGGCCGCCCTTCCTCGGTAAACGTGATCGAGATCAAGCCGGATTCCATCGATGTCACCACCCGCGTCTGGGCGAAATCCGCCGGCAATTTCATCAAGGGCCCCCACAAATGCTTCAAGCGATAGCGTCAATGTGGCGGCAAAGAGACAGGGATCAGCTCGCGCTGGGGTTCGAGGAGGAGCCGCCGCGTAACGCCGAGGAGCTGCGCGCACGCCTGATGCTTCTCGGCCTCGGCTCCGGCTACCGGGTGCGGCTGACCTCGAACAGGACTGTCGTCGTCAGCTACAGCGGCGGCGAGCTTCGCATCCACACGAGCTTTCTCGCCGCCGACGAGGATATCTGGAAAGCGATCATCACCTTCGTCCATGGGCGTAACCGCCTCGTTCGTCAGGAAGCTCGCCGCACGATCCTCGCGTTCCCGGTGGTCAGGTCCGACGCCGCTGAGCGCCGTCCCCGCCGCAAGGAGCACGATCATCCGGCCGATGCTCCGCTCCTCGAGGAGCTGCGCCGTTGGCACCAGTCGTACAACGGGGAGCGATTCGGCGGCACGCTTCGCCCGGTCCGGATCCGCATCTCGCGCCGGATGAAGAGCAGGCTTGGGCATTACACCCCTATGGCGGATGGCGCCGAGCCGGAGATAGTGGTGAGCCGGCGTCACATCCGCCGGGACGGCTGGCCGGAAGCGCTGCACACCCTGCTGCACGAGATGGTTCACCAGTGGCAGGACGAGCAGGGTATCCCGGTCGATCACGGCGCCACCTTCCGCGCCAAGGCTCGCGCCGTCGGAATCACCCCTCTCGCCTGTCGCGCAGTCGCATAAAGCACCGCCAAGCTAACTTTCCTCTCATGGCAACTGATTTCTACAACATCGACTCCGCCCTCTCCGAAGAGGAGCGCGCCGTTCGTGACACCATCCGCGCGTTCGTGGACGAAAAGGTTCTCCCCATCATCGGCGACTGCTATGTCGAGGGACGGTTCCCGAAGGAGCTCATTCCGGAGATGGCGGAGCTCGGGATGTTCGGGGCGAACCTGCCCGAGGAGTACGGGTGCGCCGGGCTCAACAACGTCTCGTACGGGTTGATCATGCAGGAGCTGGAACGCGGCGACTCGGGCGTTCGCTCCTTC
>JBGTEZ010000348.1:0-10216 GCA_041747535.1 Gemmatimonadaceae bacterium | reverse complement strand
ACCGGCGTCCCGCACGCGGCCGCTTCGAGATTGCTTATTCCCCAACCTTCCTTTGGAGAGGCAAGCACCGACGCCCAGGCTCGGCGCAGCAGCCGCGCTTTTTCTGCCTCGGGCACGAAGCCAAGAAACCGCACCCGATTGCCGAGGCCGAGTGATTCTACCAGACCCTCGAGTGAAGCGCGATAGTCGCCGGTTCCCGCGATCTCGAGCGTTGCGGCCGTCTCACCGAGTTCAGCGAAGGCCCGAATGACGATGTCCACACTCTTGTATTTCTTGAGCCGCCCCAGGTACACGAACAATGGCTCGGGCGCGCGCTCGACGAAATTCGGGGTAAGGCGAACGGAATCCACCCCGTTGTAAATCACGCGAATGGATTCGCGGGGGATCCCGCGGACGACCAGATCGTCGGCGGTGCTCTCACTCACCGCCTGGAAGGGAATTCCTTGATAGAGCGATCCCAACGGTCTCTCGGCGAGCCAGACCGCGATGGCAAGCGGCGCGGGCGCCTCGCGAAACACGGTGGAACCGAAGAGATGGTGCACCAGCGCGATCACCTTGCTTGCCCCCCACAGCGGGGAGAAAAGAGGAATCTTGTTCAGGTCCTCCACGACCACGTCGAAACTCAGGCTCGCCAGGGTCCGCGCGTAGTAGCCGCGCGCGAGGAAGGGAAAAGTGTGGCGCGAGCCGACGCGGTGGACGTCGATTCCATCGAGTGTTGCGCGCGGTGGAGCGCCCTGCCAGCCGCTGCAAAGCAGGCTCACCTGGTGGCCGCTCGCGACGATCCGGCTGAAGGTCTCGCGAAGGTGAAGCTCGGCTCCCCCGCCCTGAGGATGTTCGTGGTCCTGCCAGTTCAGTACGAGTATCCGCACTAGATCATGCCGGCCTGTCGGGCGAAGGCATCCAGCACGCCGTTCACGAACCTGGCGCTAGCCGAAGATCCGAATCGCTCGGCGAGGCGCACCGCTTCCTGAATCGCAACCCTCGGTGGTGTCTCGCCCTTCATCAGCTCGGCGGCGCCGATTCGCAGCACCGATCTCTCGATCGCGCCGAGTCTTTCGAGTCGCCAATTGGTGGTCACGTCGGCGAGCCGGGAGTCGAGCGCTTCACCACCGCTCGCAACGGCACGAACGAGCAGGCCGGCGAGGCGCCGCTCCTCAGGTCCGACGGCGAGATCGTCCCACACCTGCGAGGCGACGCGATCGAGATTTTTTCCGCCTCGCATCTCGCAGGCGTAGAGAGCCTGGAGCGCGCGGGCGCGAGCCCGCGATTCAATCCTCATCCTGGGGGTCGATGCGGTTGGCGAGGTCGATCATCTCGAGGACTGCGATCGCCGTATCCCAGCCCTTGTTGCCGTGACTGCCACCGGCCCGCGCCTCGGCCTGCTCGTCGGTGTCGCAGGTGAGGACGCCGAATCCGATCGGGGTCTCGGATTGGGCGCTGACATCCGCCAGGCCGCGCGATGCTTCGCCCGCGATGAAGTCGAAGTGCGCGGTCTCACCCCGTATGACGGCCCCGAGCGCGACGAGTCCGTCGTACCGCTCACTGTTCAGAAGCAGGCGCGAGGCGAGCGGAAGCTCCCAGGCGCCGGGGACCCACACGACATCGATGTCGTCGAAGCTGACGCCGTGCTTCACAAGCGCCTCGAGTGCCCCGTTCACCAGCTCTTTCACCACGTCTTCGTTGAAGCGGCTGGCGACGACGACTATGCGCCGCCCCGCCCCTGCCGGCAGCCCCGCGAACTCGGCCATCTACGACGCGAACAGGTGTCCGAGCTTGGCCCGTTTGGCTTCGAGGTAGCCGGCGTTCTCGTCGTGGGCAATCGATATGATCGGCACCCGCTCGTCGATGGTCAGGCTGTAACCCTCGAGGCCCACGAGCTTGCGCGGGTTGTTCGTGATGGGCCGGATCCTTTTCAATCCAAGGTCGAGCAGGATCTGGGCGCCGATGCCGTAATTCCGGAGGTCGGGTTTGAATCCGAGGCGCTCATTTGCTTCGACCGTATCGATTCCCTGATCCTGGAGCTCATACGCTTTCAGCTTGTTGAGCAGCCCGATGCCGCGGCCTTCCTGGTCGAGATAGACGACCACTCCCTTGCCTTCCCTGGCGATCATCTTCATCGCGGTGTGGAGCTGCCAGCCGCAATCGCACCGCAGCGAGTGGAACACATCGCCGGTGACGCACTTCGAGTGCATTCGCACCAATACGCTCGAGGCCTCGTCGACGATCCCGAACACGAGTGCCAGATGCTCGTGGCTATCGACATCGTTGCGATAGCCTACCACGCGCCATACACCGTCCTCGGTGGGCAGTCGCGCTTCGGCGACGCGATGCACGAGGCGCTCGGTCTGAAGCCGATGCGCGACCAGCTGCGCCACGGTGATGAACGTCAATCCGTGCTCAGTGGCGAAGCGCTCGAGCTCCGGGCGGCGCGCGCTCGTCCCGTCACTGCTCAGAATCTCGCAGATCACCCCGGCGGGCTTGAGACCCGCGAGGCGTGCGAGGTCGACCGCCGCTTCGGTATGCCCCACCCGCTGCAGAACGCCCCCGTCGCGCGCTCGAACCGGAGGGATGTGGCCGGGGCGGCGCAGATCCGCGGGCTGTGTTGCCGGATCGACGGCGACGCGAATCGTGCGCGCCCGGTCCTGGGCGCTGACTCCAGTGGTCACGCCGAACCGTTCGTCGGCATCAATGCTGATCGTGAACGCCGTCCGAAACTCTTCGTTGTTCATCTCCGACTGCTGCGGCAGCTCGAGCTCGTCGGCGCGCTCGCCGGTCAGGGCGAGACAGATCCAGCCGCCGGCTTTCCTGATCATGAAATTCACGAGTTCCGGCGTCACGAGCTCCGCGGCGCAGATAAGATCGCCTTCGTTCTCGCGATCCTCGTCGTCCGCGACGATGATAAGCTTTCCCGCCTTTATGTCAGCGACTGCCTGTTCGACGGTTCCGAATTCCATTTCTGTCTCAGTGCTCCAGCGAGAAATCGACCACCGGTCCCATCGCCGCGCTTTCGCGCAGGTAGGGGTCGAGCAGACGCCTGACGTGCTTGGCTATCACGTCAGCTTCAATATGAGCCCTGCTTCCGGCGCGCAGGTCGCCCAGAGTGGTACCACGCAAAGTGTATTCGATGAGCGAAACTTGCAATCCACGCGGCCGCAAATCGTTGACGGTAAGGCTGACCCCATCGACCGCGACAGAGCCGTGCAGCACGAAAAGAGGAGACATCGTCGCCGGCAGGTCGAGATCGATCAATACGGCATCGCCCCGGTCCTCGCGCGCGGTGACCGTTGCGACGCAGTCGACGTGACCCTGCACGATATGCCCGCCAAGACGCGCATCGGCGCGCAGCGCGCGCTCCAGGTTGAGCCGGGTGCCCGCTTTCCAGTCACCGATCATGGTCCGCTCGAGCGTGGTGACCACGGCTGCCGCTTCGAACCAGCCGGGTCCCGAGCCGCGGACGGTCAGGCACGCGCCGTTTACCGCGATGCTGTCACCGTTCCGGAGGTCAGCCAACGACGCCGCGATGCGGAGCTCCCTTCCGGCGGGCGTGTCCCTCGCCGTTTCGACCACTCCAACCTGTTCGATCAACCCGGTAAACAAATCACGCCTCGTGGATCGCGTAGACGGTCATCACGTCGTCGCCGAAAGCCTCGCGCCGGACGACCCGAAGAGTATCCAGCATCGCGGCAAAGTCGGGTACCGAGCCTTCGAAAGGACGCAGCGCCGCTGGCCCCAATGTGAGGGGCGACTGAAAGATAACGAGCCGGTCGACCAGACCCCGGGTCAGAAACTCCCTCGCCACGCGCGCTCCTCCCTCGAGCAGAAGGTGGTGCACGTCGAACGATCGCAGGGCCCCCAGCGCATCGTCGAGCGTCTCGGCTTCGAAGACATCGACGCCCGCGTTATGCAGCGCGGCAAGTCTCTCGACCGGCGGGTGATGGGCGAAAATAACTGTGCTCGATGATCTCGCCGTCCGCACCAGATTGCTGTCGAGGGGAGTCTCCGCGCTTCGGTCGAACACCACGCGCATAGGAGAAACGCGCGGCTTGCTCCGCCCGCGCGCCGTCAGCTGCGGATCATCGGCGCGTACGGTTCCCAGTCCAACCGCGATCGCATCGACGTTGGCCCGCAGGTGGTGGACTTCCGCACGGGAAGCGTCGCCCGTGATCCAACGGATCTGACGGGACGGGTCGTTCATTCCCCAGTCACTGGAAACCGCGAGCTTTAGCGAGACCCACGGGCGTGTCGCTGCGGTGGCGAAGAAGAAGGGGGCGTTGAGCTCGCGTGCCGCCTCCTCCTCGATTCCCACATCCACCTCGACGCCATAGTCGGCGAGGTGCCGGGCGCCACCCCCGGCCATTACGGTGGGCTCGGCGGCGGCGATGACCACGCGTGAGAGTCGAGCCCCGAGTATTGCTTCCGTGCACGGAGGCGTCTTGCCGAAGTGATTGCACGGCTCGAGCGTCACATAGATCGTCGCTCCCCGCGCTTTCTCGCCGGCCGCACGCAGCGCGACAACTTCAGCGTGGGGCTCACCGAAGCCTGCATGGAACCCTTCGCCAACGACGGCACCGTCCCGAACGACGACAGCGCCGACCATGGGGTTCGGCGCTGTCTGACCCCACCCTTGATGGGCGAGGGCGAGCGCGCGACGCATGTACTCCGCGTCGCGCGGGTCTTTAGAACCCGAAGCGAGCCCCAATCGATCCGTAGACTCGCGAATCGGCTGCCTGCTTGCCATTGAAGGTGTTGTAGGTGCTGATCTCGCCGCCGGAAACCTGTCCGATTTCACCAGTAAGCTTGAAGATCAGCAGGTTGAGCGTCAAATCCGCGAAGATATTCGTGCGGGTCAGCGTCTGTTCGATGGGGCTGGTCGGCGCCGCCGTGTAACGTGTGGTAGTGAACGGAGGACGCGGCGCCACGCTCGCCCGAATGTCGGCGGAGGAGCGGTAGCGGTCCTGACCGGCACCGACGGCGATGCCGAGAAACAGCAGACTCTTGCTGGCAACCACCCGCCATGCGTCCGTCTTCACGCTCAGATCACCGACGTAGAGACTGTCGCCGCCGGTCGTCGCGGTGATGTTCGTGGTTGGGAGATCACGGCGAAGATATGTGACCGAGATGCCGGGCACGATCAACGACTCCTGAAGCACTCCGACCCGGGCTCCGAATCCGAGCTTGAGCGATCCGCTCGGCACCCTGACGCTCACGCCCTCTCCGTCGAACTCGGGAAGGTAGGCCGCGCTGACAAGCAGATCGACGCCGCCGACGTTGGTCAGCGCGAGGGGTATCCCCTTGAACAGGCCGATCGCCAGATCGGCGGTGGGTAGTCCGATGATCTGATCGTTCGTCTCATATCTCGTGCTCACGGCTCCCTGGACGGATGGCTGGACGGCATCGACTTCGGGCAGGCTTCCCTGTACCGCGTTGACGCGCACTCCAACGGAGAAATGTCCGAGGCCGCCGAGCGTGCCGCCCTGACCGAGCGTGGCATTACCACCGGTGATCGAGATACCGAGCTGGGGAGCGAGGTACTGAAAGAGATCGATGGCTTTCTGACAGGCGTCCTGCGACGCCCGCGTCTGATCGGGGATCCCGAGCCCACTGGCGGTTCCGGGCGGGCAACGGCTGGTGTCGATGGATCCCTGAGCCTGCAATGACGACGAGGCCAGGACCGTACCGGCGAAAAAAACGAACAAGCGAGCTTTCATCGATGATTCCTCAAGAAAGTATGACTGTGCCCGAGCCGGATCTGAGTGACCCCAGAATCCACGCCGGGACCTCCGCCAGGGAGGCTGCCGCCAGAACGCTTTCGACGTCCGGTGGCGCGCAGATTACGACCATTCCTACACCCATATTGAACGTCCGATACATCTCGGCCGGGTCTACTTTCCCGGCCTCCTCGAGCACCCTGAAAACGGCTGGTGCTTTCCAGCTCGACCTGTCGATCACGGCGTCCAGGGTATCCGGAAGCGCGCGATCGACGTTTCCCGGCAATCCCCCTCCCGTGACGTGCGCCATCGCATGCACGGAATCGAGCACCGGTTTGAGCGCGCCCAGGTAGGATCGATGTTCAGCCAGCAGTACATCCGCGACGGTCAGCTCACTCCCGGGAAAACGGTCTCCAGGACCAAGTCGCAACCGCTCCGAAACGATCTTCCTGGCGAGTGAATAGCCGTTGGTATGCAGTCCGGCGCTTCCAAGTCCCACCAATACGTCTTCCGGGCGAACCCGGTGGGGGCCCAGGATCTTGGCTTCCTCTACATATCCGACGATGAAGCCAGCCAAATCGTAATCCGGCGGAGTGTATAGACCGGGCATCTCGGCAGTTTCCCCCCCAATCAGCGCGCAGCCGTTCTCCCGGCACCCGGTGGCAACCCCCAGGACGACGGCTTCGACTACCGCCGGGTCGAGCTTCCCGAATGCCACGTAGTCGAGGAAAAACATGGGCAGCGCGCCCTGTACCAGGATGTCGTTGACGCAGTGGTTGACCAGGTCGCGCCCAATCGTCTCGTGCCGGTTGGCATCGATTGCCGCTCTGACCTTGGTCCCCACTCCGTCCGCGCTCGCCACGAGGACGGGGCTGGCCAGCCCGGGGGGGACGCGAAACATGCCTCCGAAGCCGCCGAAGGGCCCCACGGCGCCCGCGGTAAGGGTCGATTCAGCCAGTCGTCTGATGCGCTGCTTTGCGGAAGCCGACGCTTCCAGGTCGACGCCAGCGCTTCCGTAACGAAGCGGCGGGATCACCGACTCCGAACCCGACAGACTGGACGATGACGAGCGAACGAAGGGTCGATGCGCAGCCGCATCATCGGTCACGCGGGAATTTCCTCCTCGAAGGTGACAAGTCGCCGCATCTCGCTCATTCGATGGTCGATCTCCGGCCGCGTGACCGTCATGAGCCGGTCGATGGAAAACCTCTCCACGGCAAACGAGCCCATCACCGAGCCACAGATCACCGCGCGCCGCATGTTCGCTTCACTCAGGTCCCCGCTTGCCGCGAGATACCCGATGAATCCGCCCGCGAAGGCGTCTCCGGCTCCGGTCGGGTCGAACACGTTCTCGAGCGGAAATGCCGGCGCGAAGAAGATCGAATTCGATGTGAACATGAACGCGCCGTGCTCGCCCTTCTTGATGATCACATGACGTGGTCCGCGCGCGAGGATCCACTGCGCGGCCTGGACGAGGTTGGATTTCTCGGTGAGCTGCCGCGCCTCACCGTCGTTCAGGGTCACGAGGTCGACGTGCTTGAGGAGCTCGATGATGTCCGGCCGCCTGCTCTGGATCCAGAAGTTCATGGTATCGCACGCGACGAGCTTCGGCTTCTTCACCTGCTTCAGGACTTCGAGCTGGAGGCGCGGATCGATGTTGGCCAGAAACACGAACTGCCGCGAGCGAAGCGAGTCGGGAATCTTTGGACTGAAATGCGAGAAGACGCCGAGGTGGGTCTCGAGAGTCTCCGCCGAATTGAGATCGTGCCGATACCTTCCCCTCCAGCGGAACGACGGGCCATCGGCGTGCTCGAGGCCGCTGAAGTCGACGCCGCGCTTCCGGAGCGGCTCCAGATTCTCCACCGGAAAATCGGAGCCGACGATTCCGACGACGCTCACCTTGGTCAGGTGGCTCGCCGAGGCGGAAAAGAATGTGGCGGAGCCGCCGAGAACGTCTTCGGCTTTCCCGAACGGAGTCTCGACCGAATCAAGCGCGACGGAGCCAACGACCAACACGGACATGCTTGCGTTCTCTGATAGGGTGACGGGGCGTTCGGCAATTCGCGAACGCTCCCAAAAGCTACATTCTTTCGGGGGCGGTGATGCCGAGAATTGCGAGACCGTTCCGGAGAACGATCTGGGCGGCCCGCGCCAATGCCAGGCGCGCGCGCGTCACGTCCGCGGCTTGCTCGAGGACGTGGTGCTTGTGATACCAGACGTGCGCCAGGCGCGCCGTATCGAGCAGATACGTGGCGAGGCGGTGCGGCTCGAGTGACTGGGCCGCCGATTCCACGACCTCGGGGAAGTCGAGCAGCTCCTTGATGAGCGTTTGCTCTTCCGGCTCTCTAAGCACGTCGAATGGAACGTCTGCGGCCGAGAACGTCTCGCGATCCACTTCCCCGACGCGGAAGATGCCGCACATCCGGGCGTGCGCCATCTGGATGTAGTAGATCGGATTCTCCTCCGACTGCGACGAGGCGAGGTCGACGTTGAAGATCAGCTGGGAGTCGCTCTTCCGCATCAGAAAGAAATACCTGACGGCGTCGCCCCCGACTTCGTTCACGAGATCCCTGACGGTGACATAGCTTCCCGCGCGCTTGGAGATTTTCACCTCTTCCCCGCCCTTCGTCACCGTGACCATCTGGTGCAACACGTACTCCGGGTAGTCCGGCGGTGCGCCGATTGAGAGCGCCTGAAGTCCGGCGCGCACACGCGTAACCGTGCTGTGGTGGTCAGCCCCCTGAACATCGATCGCGCGCCGGAACCCGCGCTTCCATTTGGTGGTGTGGTACGCGACGTCGGGGACAAAGTAGGTGTGGGACCCGTTGCTCTTTCTCATCACCCGGTCCTTGTCGTCTCCGTAGTCAGTCGTGCGGAGCCAGAGAGCGCCTTCGTGCTCGTAGGTCTTTCCGGAAGCAACGAGCTGGCTGACCGTTTCCTCCACCATCCCATCGGTGTACAGCGAGGACTCGAGAAAGTAGTTGTCGAAGTGGACGCCGAACGCCTGCAGGTCGAGGTCCTGCTCGCGGCGCAGCTCACGCACAGCGAACTCGCGAACGCCCAGCCCGTCGCTTTCCGCGGCGTATTTCTCCGCCAGCTCGCGAATGTACTCGCCGTGATATCCCCCCTCGGGAATTTCGGCTGACTCTCCCCGCAGCCCGCGGAGACGCGCTTCCACGCTCGCCGCGAGATTGTCGATCTGCGCGCCGGCGTCGTTGTAGTAGAACTCGCGCGTCACCTTCCAGCCCGTCGCCTCGAGTAGCGTTGAGATGGCGTCGCCGAGCGCCGCCTGCCTGCCGTGACCGACGTGCAACGGGCCGGTGGGATTGGCCGAGACGAATTCGACGTTCACGGCGCGCCCGCGGCCCGACTCACTCCGGCCATAGGCGGAATCGGCGGCGATGACGGTCTTGAGGCTTGCGGCGACGAATCCGGCATCGAGCCAGAAATTCATGAACCCCGGCCCGGCGATCTCTATGCGCGACACGCCCGCGCCGGCGAGGCTCATTGCTTCCCGGAGTTTCTCCGCGACCTGGCGCGGCTTGCTCTTCAGCGGGCGCGCTAGCACCATCGGCAGATTGGTCGCCCAGTCGCCGTGGGTCTGATCCCGGGGGCGCTCGACCACTGGATCGACGTCATCAGACGCGCCAATGGTACGCGCCGCGCGCACGAGCTCGGCGCGTATCTGATCCGCGGAATTCATTCGCTCGATTTGGGCTTGGTCGCGGTGCCTGGCGCGGCGGGCTTCGATTCGGTTGGGGCCTTGGCGCCGCTGTCGGGGCTGCTCCCGGTCGCGGGCTTTTCCGAACCGGACGACTCAGACATGCCGCTTGGCGGATCTCCGCCGGGCTTCTTGGAATCGGTTCCGCTGGTCGCGGGCACCGCCGCCTGGGATTTCTTCCCGTCCTTGCCGTAATCGGTGATGTAGAAGCCCGAACCCTTGAAGAGGAGCCCGCCACCAGCCGAGAGCTGCCTGGTTGCAACCTTGCCGCACGACGGACAAAGCACCTCGGCAGGCGCCGCGCCGATGGAGCGGTAGAACTTTTCGAAATCGTGTCCGTCAGGACAACGAAACTCGTATGTGGGCATGTTGAATCAAGAGGAGACCTGCGCCTGCTGCAAGCTATCCGGTTGAGGAGAGTGACTCAAGCTTGCGCACACTCAAAGGTTGGAAGTTCTGAGTTCCCCGCGCGTGCGCGCGCCGAATGAGATCTCTGTTTTGGGGAGGTGAGGATGTCCTCTCCGGCGCTACGCTCGCTCGGGCGGAGCCCCTAACTACGCTCCCTCGCTCCGCTCGGTCGCGGGTCTCCTTTGTCGCTCGCTTTGGAAAGCGCCTGCGAGGACACCCTCACCTCCCCGAGACAGTGTGTGACGGCACGCTCACACGGAGAACGTCTCTGCCAACCCCAGAGCACGCAGCATCGCACTGACGCGCGGCTTGGCGATGTACAGCATGCGGGATGTCCGCGCCCCGGCTCGAGCAGTTCCGCGCGCATCACCGGTGGGCC
>JBGTEZ010000347.1:0-11550 GCA_041747535.1 Gemmatimonadaceae bacterium | reverse complement strand
TCCTCGCCGAAGAACAGCGCGATGTTGTCAGCCGCCGCGGAGTGGGCCCTGATTCGATACCTGACACTTGTGGGCAAGTCACCGTAGTGATTTTCCGACGCTGCCTCCGCCATCGGAGCGACCAAAGGGCGAACCATCTGGGCGTGCCCGCCGAGTGATGTCAGGCCGAGCGCGGATGTCACCTGACGAACCGCGAAATAGGCCAGCAAAACTCTCGATGTCGTCGCGGCACGAAATCCGCTAATTACGGCGCGTGCCCGTTCCCGGAGACCAGCGTGCTCGAGGAGACCTATCACCGGCAGCACCAGCCAGACGATGCCTACATAGCGACTCGTGATGAACGCCTTGCCGAACGCGGCCACAACTTCGCGAAAGTCCAGTCCGCCGGCGATTCCCGTCACCAGGCCGGCGACAGTGACGACGAGAAGTGGGTTTATCCGCAGCACGAAGCCGACGACGACTACGGCAACACCTATTAGTGGTAGCACAGGCTCCGGTTAGTGAGCGGGAACGATCACCCGTCCGTTCGATTGGCGGAAACTTCGGAACCCGGCAATCATCCTACAAGATCCCAGGGAGGAAATCAGATGCGGACGTGGCTGCGGAACAACGGACTTTCCATTACGATGTTCCTTCTTTTCGCGGTCTCATTGGTCGGTTAGGTCGTCGCGGGTCACCGCGTCCAAAACGCCGACCAGACCCAGCATGGCCAGCCGGCCATTCAGCTCGGCGAGTACCTCACTTCCGGCCATTTCGTTGAGTCCGTGTTCGAGAACTGGGAATCGGAATTCCTGCAGATGGCCGCGTTCGTTTTTCTTACCGCCTACCTGTATCAGAAGGGATCGCCCGAATCGCGGAAGCTCGAAGGCGAGCCCGACCTGGACAAAGACCCGCGATATTCAAAGAGAAAGGACTCGCCCGCCCCGGTTCATCGGGGAGGAATGCTCCTTACGCTGTATTCTCATTCGCTGTCGCTCGTGCTCTTTCTTCTCTTTGTCGCTTCCTTCCTGTTGCATGCGGCCGGCGGCGCGCGCGAATATCGTGAGGAGCAACTCGAGCACGGATCTAGCTCTTCGATTTCACTGTTCGGGTATATAGGCACCTCGCGCTTCTGGTTCGAGTCGTTCCAGAACTGGCAGAGCGAGTTTCTTTCCGTCGCCGTTCTCGTCGTGCTGTCAGTGTTTCTGCGCGAGCGCCACTCCCCCGAATCGAAGCCGGTCGCTGACCCTCACCACGAGACCGGCAGGTAGGAACCGTTGGCCGCAGCGAGTCTCTCGAAGCTTCTCAGGCAGGAGCTGCCACGAGCAGCCGTGCACGGGCAAGCGCGTCGTCGAGCGTCGCGCAAAGATTGTCTTTGCCTATCTCTTCGAGGACGGAGGAGCCTGTGAGCGCGACGAGCGGCTGCATATGGACATCGGCGAGAAGCACCGTCGTTCCATCCTTTCTGCTCCGGTGCACGACCTCTCTAAGGGCGTGCATCGCCGTGGAATCGAGCGCCAGCACGTCCCGCATCCGGATGATCAGAACGCGTGGCTTTTGGGCAACGCGCGCGAGGGCATCTTTGAACATCTCCGCCGCGCCGAAAAAGAACGGCCCCGTGATCTCGTAGACTTCCACACCGGGAGGAATGTCCAGCCTGCGACGCTCATCGGCGTCGGCGGCATCCGCACCCGGCGACTCCTCTTCAATCTCCCGGGTGAGCAGCTTCACGTTGGTTACTTCGGCCATCCGGCGGATGAACAGAAAAGCGGCGAGCACCATGCCGACGCTGATGGCGACGGTGAGATCGACGATCACCGTCAGGGCAAATGTCGTCAGCAGCACGACGACATCGCTCTTGGGCGAGCGGAGCTCGGCGCGAAAAATCCGCCATTGGCTCATTTGAACGCTGACCACCACCAGGATCGCCGCCAGCGTCGCCATTGGAATCAGCCCCGACCAGCGCGCACCAAACAGGGTGATTGCCAGCAGCGTCACGGAATGAACGATCCCCGCGACCGGAGTCCGCCCGCCATTTTTGACGTTGGTGACCGTGCGCGCGATCGCTCCTGTCGCGGGGATGCCTCCAAACAACGGCGTCACGATGTTTGCAACACCCTGGCCGATCAGTTCCATGTTGGAGCGGTGGCGGCCGCCGATCATTCCGTCAGCGACCACCGCCGAGAGCAGCGACTCGATCGCGGCAAGGAGCGCAATCGTGAATGCCGGGCCGACAAGCGATGAAACCTGGGCGAACGACAGCGTCGGCAGGTGGAGGGAGGGAAACGATCCGCTTGTGGCACCGAAGCGTGAGCCGATCGTTTCGACCGGAAGATCCATCAGGCTGACGACGGTCGTCGCTACGATCAGCGCAATGAAAGTCCCAGGGATGCGCCGCGTTACTCTCGGCCACAGTAGAATGATTCCCAGCGAGAGTGCCGATATCGCGACCGCCGACGGCGTAAACCCGGCGGCGGTCTGCCCGTAGGCGATCCATTTGTCGATGAATCCGGGAGGAATATCACCCATGTGCAGGCCGAGGAGATCCTTTATTCCACCGGAGAAGATGATCACCGCGATCCCACTGGTGAATCCGGTGATGACCGGATGCGGGATGAACTTGATCATGGCACCAAGCTTCGCGATTCCCATAATGACGAGGATCACGCCAGCCATCATCGTCGCGATCGCCAGGCCATCCACGCCATGCTTCTGCACGATGCCATACACGATCACGACGAACGCGCCCGTTGGTCCGCCGATCTGGACTCGGGAGCCCCCAAGCGCGCTGATCAGAAATCCGGCGATCACAGCCGTCCAGAGGCCGCGATCCGGGGTAACGCCGCTGGCGATGGCGAACGCGATTGCCAGCGGCAGGGCGACCACTCCAACGATCACCCCGGCCGCGAGGTCTCCGAAGAACTGATCCCGGTCGTAATTTTTCAGGACCGTTACGATCTTTGGAACGAGCACAGAAGTTGTCGGTGAAGGATATTGCGGCCGATCAGTCGGACCAATCTCTGGACGAGTGGGATCGAACAGGAGTAATGATGAAACGAGGCTGTCGGGTCCAACTCAGCGCACTGCTCTTGTCCATCGTCGTCGTCGCATGCGGTCGCCCTGATGAATCCAGATCGGATTCGTCGGGGGGTGTCAATGGAGGCACCATTTCTGGGGGCGTATCCTCCAGCCCCACCGCTGCCGCCGGTGACCCCGCGGCCCCGTGTCCGCGCACCGGCCGCTGGGCGACGTGCAGTCTTGAGAAGCGGCTCGAGCAGTCCGGTTTCGTTCTCCGCAAACCGGAGGGCGCGAATCCCCGCCGGCTGGGGTTTTCCGTCCCGCCGGTGGTCTACAACCTGGGCCGCGCGAGGGTCGAAGTGTTCATCTATCCCGACGAGGCGGCGCTGAGCCGCGATCTCGCGCAGATGGACACGGTAGTCGCCGCGCCGCGTGGAAAGACGAACGATTGGGAGATACCACCGCGGTTCTTGCGCTCGGCTAATCTTGCCGCGGTGTTCCTCACCAGAAATGAGCAGCAAGCCGAGCGTTTGACGCTAGCGATTACGGCAGGACCTCCACAACGCTGAGCCGAAATCTCCAAGGGTCCGTACAGCGCGCCCCACGACGGCATCAGGGCCGACTACGACAGTGCCGGCTCCGGCTCTAACAGGTGCAGCTCTTCGTGAGTAGTTGAATCGTTCTTTCCGGCTGATTTTTCGGGCCGCAGTACGAGCATCGAGGTCTTCAAGGATCGGGTAACCGCCTCTGCGACGCTGCCTCGAACCATTCGAGCCACCCCTCCCCTGCCATGGGTTGCAATCGCGACCAGATCGGCCCGTTCCCTCCCGGCATAATCAGCTAACGCCTGCGCCACGTTGTCCCCGACGACGATGTCCGTCGTGACGGGAACCCCTTCCCGCCGCATCCTCGCTGCAACGCGCGCGAGATATGCGCGTGAAAACGCGACATCCCCATCCCACCATCGAAGCGCTGGATCGGGAGTGTCCTCGTGAAACCGATTCTGCGGCGCCATTACGTGGAGGAGCGTTACATCCGACTGCTCGAGTGCCGCCAGCGAGCATACCCTTGGAATGATCTGTTCGGCGAGTGTGGATCCGTCGAGTGGAACAACTATGCGCTTGAATACCTGGGCGGGCCGGTTCAGGTAGCTCGGCGTTTGTTTTACCACCAACACCGGGATATGGCTGTGTCTGATGAGTGAATCCGTCACGCTTCCCAGGGTGAAACGCGACATTCCGGTGCGTCCATGACTGCTGATGACGATGAGATCGAACTTGTTCCGCTGGGCATAGCCTTCGAGTATCTCGGCGATCGGGCCTTCGAGCAGATCGACCGCGATGTCGGCGTCACTGGTGCTCCTGCATTCAGCCGCCAACGCTTCAAGCTCTTCCTGCGCGGCGTTTCGTTCGTCTTGCAGCGCTTCGGCAGAGATCGCTACACCGTCTGCTATACCGTCTAATGAAGGTGCCATTCCAAGCAGCGGGGCGGGGGGTACTACTCTAACGAGGCGGACCCTTGCGCCACTCTTGCCGGCCATCCGTAGCGCAACACGGATTGCCTCGCGCTCGAACCCCGACCCAGCGGTCGGAACCATGATCTTGTCGTACATACGTGCCTCCCAAGTGCCGGAATGCGTGAAGCCGAAGTGCCCACGGGCCCTTCTGCACTGTAATCTCGGGCACGCCACGGCGATCGGCAGTCAGCCTAGCCCTGATTTACTGTCGGAGTTTCCCCTTACACACCGTTGAATCCGCGCTCTGGTCAAAGACGTGGTAGGGATTTTTCCTGTCTCGGGTCAGACAAGCAGCATTCGAACATCTGGCGTCGGACAGCCCGAACCTCAGGGAAGCCCCTACAATAGAGAACCCTTTCTGCTGACTTCGCTGATGGTCGAGGGTTTCCATCTTGCGGTGGTCACTCGAAAATGCGGAAACGGAGGGGCTATGAGCCCGGTTCTCGAAACAGAAGAAGAAAGCGGGGTCGCGGCGAATGCGGCAATAGAACCAACGTCGATAATCATCCTTGCAACCGACGGAACCTCTCAATCGGAGCAGGCGGTCGAGCTGGCCCGATTCGTAAGCGCCCGGACGAAGTCCGACATCAAGGTGCTGACGGTTGTCGATCAGCTTCCCATTCCTTGGGGAGCTCTCGATTCAGTGATCGCGGTTGACTACGAGCATGGACTAAAGGCAGAGGCTCTGAACACGGTTAGACAGCAGATCGCGAGTTTCGGCGACGACAAATGGACCGTACGAGTCGAGTCGGGTGATCCCGCCGAGACTATCGCGGCGAGAGCAAAGGGTTGCGACGCGATGCTGGTCATCGTGGGCCTGGGAGGACATGGAGCAACATCGCGCGTCTTCGGGAGCGAGACTGCGCTTCGCCTCGTGCGGTTGAGCGAGACCCCGGTGCTCGCTGTGGAGCCGCGCCTCACCCGTCTTCCCAAACGCATTCTCGTCGCAATGGATTTCAGCGAGGCGAGCATCGAGGCCGCTCGACTCGCGCTCGAGCTTGCTGACGAATCCAGCACCATGGTGCTCGTGAACGTTGTGCCCTGGCAACTCACCCCGTTCGTCCCCGATGCGTGGGTGCGCACGCAGGAGGCGTCTGTCGGCGCTCAGCTGAGTCGCGTCGTCGGTTGGCTCAACCGCAGGTCAGGATTCCGAATCGGCCAACGAATACTCTATGGCCGGCCGGGCGTCACGCTCCTCAAGTACGCCGAGGAACTGGACGTTGACCTGATCGCGACCGGAACTCATGGCAGAACAGCGGCAAAGCGACTGTTGGGTGGGCTGACGGTCGACAAGCTCATTAGAGGAGCTCGCTGCTCTGTTCTCGTTTTTCCCGCCGCGGCCGCATTTCATGAACACCTGGCTCATCCCGAAGTCGCCCTGAAGGGAGGGCATCAGTATGCCGGCTAGTCTGCGAAAGGTGATTACTCGGCGGAAGCTTGAGTTTCAACGTTTCAAGGCCGGAGCCACGGGCGCTGTACCCGCAAGCAGCTCGTTTCCTGCTGCGTCTTCGCTCGCCCTCCTTGCACTCGCCGTCATCCTGCTTGGCGCTTTCGAACGGTTTGCCTATCACCTTCCCGTTCCCGCCGAAGCGATTTGGCTCCTTGGTCTCCTGGTCACGGGATTCCCCGTCGTATGGCGCAGCCTGGGCGCTGTCCGCCAAGGTAAGTTTGCGACTGATTTCGTCGCCAGTCTCGCCATCGTGACATCCGCCGTCCTCAGCGAACCTCTGGCCGGCCTCGTCATCGTGCTGATGCAGACGGGTGGGGAATCCCTCGAGAGGTTTGCGGAACGGCGCGCGTCCATCGCCTTGCGTGAGCTGGAAAAGGCGGCGCCCAGAATCGCGCACCTTTTGAGCGCAACTCGCGGTCTTGTCGACGTTCGCGTAGATGAAGTGAAACCCGGTGATTCGTTTCTGGTCCGCCCGGGCGAGCTCATTCCATGTGACGGCGTAGTGCAGAGCGGTATTTCCGAGATTGATGAGTCGCAGCTGACCGGCGAGCCGATCCCCGCTCCCGCGCAGGTGGGAACCGTTGTAATGAGCGGATCCCTGAACATGCACGGACTTCTAAGCATTCGTGCGACGGCTCTGGCAGCGGAGAGCCAGTACCTGCGGATCGTCGAGCTCGTGCGTGTCGCACAAGCATCCAAAGCGCCACTCCAGAGGCTCGCCGATCGCTACGCCGTGTGGTTTACCCCCGCGATACTCGCGGCCTGCGCGGTGACGTTCGCGCTGACAGGAAGCTGGTACACAGTGCTCGCGGTGCTTGTCGTCGCGACACCATGCCCTCTGATCATCGCTACGCCAATCGCGATAATCGGAGGCATCAACCGCGCCGCACGCAGGATGATCATTGTAAAGCACGGGGGCGCGCTCGAAAGACTGAGTGAGGCGACGATGGCGGTTTTCGACAAGACCGGCACCCTCACTATCGGCCAGCCGCGTGTCAGCGCCGTCGTGCCGCTATCGGGGTTCACTCCGCTGGAGCTCATGACATATGCTGGCGCCGTAGAGCGCGGGTCGAGCCATCTGCTTGCGCGCGTCGTAGTCGAAGAAGCCGAGAACAGATACGGACCGTTGCCTGAAGCAACGCAGCATCGCGAATCCCCAGGCGAAGGGCTCGAGGGAGTTGTCAACGGCGTCAATGTAGTGATCGGCAGCCGGTCGTTCGTGGCAAAACACGTCACTACTTCCCTCGATGCATTCAGCGATGCCGAGCTGGGAACGGCCGGTCTTCGGGCGTACGTGCTGATATCCGGCCGTCCCGGCGGGATCATCGAGTATGCCGATCAAGTGCGTCCCGAGCTGACGGAGTCCTTCGGCATCCTTCGGCGCCTTGGACTCTCTAAGACGGTTCTCTTGTCCGGTGACAGCGTCGCGAATGCCGAGGCTGTCGGAGCAATCGCGGGAATCGATGAGATCCACGGTGAGCTCTTGCCCGCGGACAAGGCCGCGCTGGTATCTCGGTTCAAGGCTCGCGGCGAAGTCGTGATGATGGTAGGCGATGGTACGAACGACGCTCCGGCGCTGTCGGCGGCGGATGTGGGGGTCGCGTTGGCAGGACACGGTGGCGGCGTCACCTCGGAGGCGGCTGATGCCGTAATCCTGATTGACGACCTTCGGCGAGTGGGAGAAGCAGTCGAGATCAGTCGCAGAACGATGCGTCTCGCGCGACAGAGTATTGCCGCGGGATTGGTGATGAGTGGAATTGCGATGGTGTTTGCTGCCGGCGGACACATTTCGCCGACCCAGGGGGCTCTGCTTCAGGAAGGCATTGATGTCGCTGTAATCTTGAACGCTTTGCGGGCAAGCTGGTCCTGAATGACCGGATGCCCCGGAAACAGGGAGCGAATATGAACGATGAATTGGTTGGTGCGGCTTCGAATGTGGTGTTTCGCGACCTGTCGAGGGAGGAGACCGAGGCTCTTCTACTTCGTAACAAGGTGGGACGTCTCGCCTTTACCTTCCACGACCGGGTCGACATCCAGCCGATTCACTATGTCTACGAGCGTGGTTGGATATACGGGCGTACCTCGATAGGCGAGAAAATCGCAACTCTGGAACACAACCGTTGGGTGGCGTTTGAGGTCGACGAGATCGAGGACATTTTCGACTGGCAGAGCGTGGTGGTCCACGGGAGTTTCTGGAAGCTGCCTCCAGGAGGCAGCCCTCACGCGGAAGAGTTGTGGACACGGGCCGCGGATCTCGTCAGCCGGTTGGTGCCGGGCGCACTGACGGAAAGTGACCCCGTAACGTTCCGACACACGCTGTTCAGAATCGCCGTGGGCGATGCGAGAGGCAGGGAAGCAAGGACGAGACCGGCATAGCTCGACCGACTAGACAGCAATGACTCACATCTGGACAACCTTGTACGAAGGAGATCGAAAATGCACGGGTTCGTGACCAACATCGAGCGCGATACCCGCGCCAACGATGACTATCGTCGAGTGCTCTACACCGGGCCGAACACGCAACTGGTGCTCATGACCCTGCAGCCAGGCGACGAGATCGGGCAGGAGACGCATGAAGAGCACGACCAGTTCATCCGCGTCGAAGCTGGTGCTGGAGTGGTGCTGCTGAATGGGGAGCGACACACGCTCAGTGACGGAAGCGCGGTGGTAATTCCCGCGGGCGTCGAGCACAACGTGTTGAACATGTCCGACGACGCGCCGCTTCGACTCTATACCCTGTACAGCCCACCCGAGCACCCCGACGGCACCGTGCAACACACGAAAGCCGACGAAGCAGTAGCAAAGTCCGCTAGAAGATAGACGTGAACGCCCTGCTCGCCATGGATACGAGGTTGTTCAGCGATCGAAGCGTCTGGACGATGATCCACGGAATCGGCCTGGGCGGGGCCGCGCTGATGGCACTGGCCGCCGCACTGTTCTCCCTACGCGCTATGCGTGCAGCGGACCCTTCGAATTCCGCTATGCGGGAGTCGCGCTACCTCGCATGGTTGGTCGTCTTTGCGGCGGCCGCGCTCTGGTTGACCGTGCTCATCGGCACTTTCGTAAGCTTCCCGGCCTACCGCGCCACGCCTCCCGACGGGCTCACCGATCTGAGCCAATATCCGAGATCTCTGCTACAGTCGAATCCTGACACCGTGTGGCTCCACGCGCTGGCGATGGAGATCAAGGAGCACGTGCCATGGATCGCCGCGATGCTGGCGACCGCAGTTGCCTTCGTTGCGCTCCGTTACCGATCCAGGCTTCTGGCGGACATGCGGCTGAACTCCATGGCTACAGGGCTACTAGGGATTTGCTTCGGGCTCGCCTCCATCGTGGGAGTCCTGGGCATCTTCGTCAACAAAGTTGCCCCACTCGAGTAATCGGAGAGCTCGCACATGGCAACAATGAAAGACCAGCAGAAGGAAGTCGCGAATGGCGCGGCTCTGGCTTCATTCCTTGCGGCTGGGATCGGTGCGTTTGCGGTGGGGTTCTTCGTGATCATCCACGAAGCGGGTCTCTTCAGCGCGCCAGCGCTTTACGGACCCGCGGGCGGAGTAACGGGTCGCACGACATTCGCCGCGGTGACCTGGTTGATCGGGTGGGCGGTGTTGCACAGCCGCTGGAAAGACCGTCAGCTCGAGTCAAATCGGGTTTATACGGCCACGTTGGTTCTGACAGCCCTGGGCATTGTTCTCAGCTTCCCACCCGTCTGGCGGATCTTCGCATAGACTGCCGGCGCCAGCCCGCCGGGCGGGCGCACTCGGGGCAAGCGCGGTTGCATCGGCACCCACGCCTACCTCCTCAGCAATTGCCGGACAACATCGACAAGGACGGCTGGCAACCGTTCCGCGCGGCGCAACACCGTGTACGCGCCCGGACCAAAGATGCGCGGCAGGTAGATCGGCGCTTCACGGTCCACCGTCAAGCAAAAAGGCGAGAGCCCCTGCAGGCGCGCCTCGGCCACCGCCTGTCGTGCATCCTCCACGCCGTAGCGCCCCTCATACTCGTCGACGTCGTTCGGCTTGCCGTCGGAAAGAACGAGAAGGAGCCGGTGGCGAGCGCGCTCCCGACTGAGCGCCGCTGTCCCGTGCCGCACTGCCGCGCCCAAACGCGTGTACCGGTCGTGCTCCAGCCCCGCGATCCGTTCGCGCACTAGGGCCCCGTGCCGTTCGCCGAACCCTTTGACGACACGGATCGCGACGGCACGCGGTCCCTCCCCGGAGAATGCGAACACGTTGTACGGGTCGCCTAGAGCGTCGAGTGCCTCGCACGCCAGCAGCAGCGCCTCCTTTTCCACGTCGATGATGCGCCGCCGGTCCGCAATCCAGCTGTCGGTCGACCCGCTGACGTCTACCACGAGGCTGATCGCGACGTCGCGACGTCCCGGACGGACGCGTTCATACAGCCGGTCGTCGGCGGCGCTGCCAGCGCGAGCGTCGGCCCAGGCCGATACGAACGCGTCGAGATCGAGGTCGTCTCCATCGAGCTGCCGCACTTGGCGAACGCGCCGCGCGCGCAGTCGCTCGAACTGCCGGCGAACAGCGGCCACCTCGCGCGCGTGACGCCTTAACACCTCTCTCACCCATGCCGGGTCGCCTCGTGGCGCTGGCACCTCGTGCACGACAGCCCGCCCGGCATGATATGCTGCTATTCGCCAATCCCATTCCGGGTACGCGATTCCGGCGCGACCAGCCGAGGCTTCCGCGCGCACCGCACGACGGTCGGGAGGGTCTTCGCTAACGAGCACCTCCGCGGGAGCACCGGGAACGGCGACGAGGCGCGCATCCGCGAGCTCCGATACCGAGTCGGCAAGATCATCGGCGTCGGCCTCCGCGTTACGATCCGTTGGACGCTGGAGCCCCATCGGATCCTCGACGTGCTCCTTCGGGTCATCGAGTTGGATCATCCACATCCCCGTCTGCGGATCGTCCTCGTCCTCGCTCGCATCGCGCACACGCGGGCGACGAACGAGTGTCCGAACGCGCTTTGCCGCAGTGGGAACCAGCGTTGGGGTGTCTCCTGCCCCAACGGCGCGTAGCGGTACGGCGGCGGGTGACACATCCACTCGCCCCCAGGTCGCCACTGCGCGGAGCCCGCGATACCGGCCCCCGAGAAGTGCAAGCCCCGCGGCGGTGGCGCGCGCCCAAACGAGCGAGTGAGCAGGCGTCGCCGCGAACGGTACCTCCGCAGGATTTTTCTCGGGCGATAACCCGAGCACGACGCGCATCAGCCGCTCGACCTCGCGCTCGCGAGGTGTGAGCAGCGAATCGCGCGGCCGCAATTCGCGCTCGACTAGACGCGCTGAGTGCAGCGCCGGCGCCATTCCCGGTAACGCGGCGACGATCTCTCGATCCGACGCCACAGCCTCGCTCAACAAATAGAGGTCGCGCACGTCGGGCTCGCGCGCCTCCGGCAAGAGCCGCGGTGTTCCCCGCTCCGCGCGCGCTGCCTGCACAACAGCGAGCAGGCGGTAGCTCGCCGCCGCATCGTGCGTGCCGGCGTCGAGTTGCGGTGGGAGCCGGATGCGCACGCCATCCGTCGAGGGAAGAGCGCGGAGGTCCACCAGATGCCGCGGTGTGCGACGAGC
>JBGTEZ010000346.1:0-2376 GCA_041747535.1 Gemmatimonadaceae bacterium | reverse complement strand
CGGGAGGCGTTCGATCCTTCGGTCACCCAGGGAGCGAAAAGGCGAACGCCGCCGCGCGGCTCGGCCGCAAAAGGCGCTCCGGCGCAAAAGGACCGCATCACCGAGACGGTACTTCTCGTCGAGGACGAGCCCGGTGTGCGCGCACTCGCGAAGCGGGTGTTGGCGCAGCGCGGGTACCGCGTTCTCGAGGCAGCCGACGGGGCGATCGCACTCCGCGTCGCCGCCGGGCACGTCGGCGAGATCGATCTCGTTCTGACCGATGTCGAGATGCCCAATCTGGGAGGGCGCGGGATGATGGAGGAGCTCAAGGAGCTGAGTCCGGATCTGCGGGTGCTGTTCATGTCGGGATATCCGAAGGAGGAAGTCTTCCCGGACAGCGCGCGCGCGAAGCGAACACCGTATCTGCAGAAGCCCTTCACCGCCGAAACGCTGTGCAATGAGGTGCGCGCGGCGCTGGGGTACGCCGGCTGACGGCCGCCACCCTTTCACGCGAGCTGGCCGATTTCCTCGTCGAGCTTTCAATCACGCTCAGCAAGCACACAATTTACCCGGCCGGACATCCGCTGCTGGGCGTGGCGATCGATGGTGTCGCGACTCGTCTCGAGCAGCTCTTCACGGGAGAGCGCGATTCATTGTCGCTCGGTGTCGCCCGCAAGCAGCTGGTGATCGAGGGGGTCGCCACCGACCCCCAGAACCCGGTGCTCAAGGAGCTGGCGCAGCGTCTCCACAAGCACCACGTCGGCGCGCTGAGGTTCGACCGCGGGATCACGCGCGACGAGCTCGCCGAGGCCCTCGCGGCACTCGCGGTCGACGCCACCCGCTCGGAAAAGCCAATCGGCCTCGATCGCAAGGCGTCGGCCGACCGATGGCACCACGTGCACTTTTTTCCACTCACCTACGACCGGCTTCAGCTGATCGAAGACGATCCCGACGGCGAGCCGCCCCGAGGGGACCAGCTGGGAGCGTCGCGCTCGACGCAGCTCTGGATCGGTCTGGCGCGGGCGGCGCTCGTCACCGATGTAGCGGACACGGATATTCCGCGAGAAAAGCCGGACGACGAAATGGAGTTCGAGCCGGCCACGGTCGCCCGGGCGATCGATGAGCACCAGCGCGAGCAGGCGTACGACCAGGTGATCGTTGGGTACCTCCTTCAGATCGGAGAGGAGCTCAAGACGGCGGAAGGACCCGAAGCCACGGGGCTGCAGCGCCGCGTGTCACGGCTGGTGGGATCGCTCAAGGAGTCGACACTGGAGCGGCTGCTCGAGATGGGGGGCGACAAGGCGCAGCGACGCAAATTCCTGCTGGACGCTTCGCAGGGTGTGACGGTCGAAGCGGTCGTGGACCTGGTGAAGGCGGCGTCCCGGGCGGAAGGACAGACGGTGTCGCACTCGATGCTGCGGATGCTGGGCAAGCTCGCCCACCATCCATCATCGCGAGCCCGGCACGCGCGGGCGAGTCCAGTGGTTCGCGACGTGATGAAGCGGATGGTCGACGACTGGAGTCTGGACGACCCCAACCCGGCCGCCTACAGAGCAGCCCTCGAATCGATGGTAAAACCCGGAGGTGCGGCGGAAGAGACTCCGCGCTCTTCCCTCGCGACCGTGTGCGAGCCCGAGCGCCTGGTCAAGATTGGGATCGAGGTCGGAGCGTTCGGACCGCAGGTGCACGAAGCGATGCGCGCGCTCAGACACGCGCGCCGTTACGAGACTCTGCTCGACCTCGTCGAGGGAGCGCCGAGTGCGGAGGCAGGCGCGCCCATCGCCGAGTTCCTGAAGGAGCAGCAGATCTTCGCGGAAGTACTGATGCAGGAGCGGGTCGATTTCGCCCTGGCGGGGAGATTTGCCCGCCGCGCCGGCGCGTCGGCCGCAGCCGCTCTCCTCGATGCGGTGCTCGGCGTGGAGGACGCGAAGGCGCGCGCGCCCTACTACGAGATTCTGGAGTCGCTCGGCGACGAGATCGGTGCCGAGGTAGCGGCGAGACTGCCTGAAGCGTCTCCGCATCTCCAGCGGGAGCTGCTCGCCGTGCTGGGGCGACTGCAAATGCTGCCCGACGGTTTTTCGGCCCGACCCTACATGCGCCATGCGGAGGCTGTGGTGAGACGCGAAGCGGCGCGAATCCTCCTGCGCGATCCCGTGGCGAAGGATACGACGATTCTTTCCGCGATCGGAGACAGCGACAATCGGGTCGTGTTCACCGGCCTTGCCGCGGCGCAGGAAGGTTGTCAGCCAACCTGCCTCGACCTTATTCGCCGGCGAGTCGAGAGAGGCGACTTCGACGCGCAGCTGCGCACGATGGGCATTCGCATCGTTGCCCGCCAGCGCACCGTCGGCGCGCTGGAGTGGCTGCTCGGATTCGTCGTCGCCGGCGCGCGCTGGC
>JBGTEZ010000345.1:0-20799 GCA_041747535.1 Gemmatimonadaceae bacterium | reverse complement strand
AGAGCTTGCGAGCCTCCTGACGGGCTATGGTCACAAACCACACTTCGTCGAGGGCGACGATCCCGAAACGATGCATCAACTGATGGCCGGAGCTCTTGACGCCGTCCTCGGCGAGATCCAGGCGATTCAGCGCGAGGCGCGTGAACACGGCTTCTCGCGGCGGCCACAATGGCCGATGATCGTTCTGCGCTCGCCGAAAGGATGGACGGGCCCAAAGTTCGTGGATGGGCTACCGGCTGAGAACTCGTTCCGCTCACATCAGGTTCCGTTGGCCGAGCTGGCGAGCAAGCCTGAACACTTGAAGATGCTGGAAGACTGGATGCTGAGCTACAAGCCCGAAGAACTCTTCGATGAGAGCGGAAGGCTTCTGGCGGAACTGGCTGAGCTGGCCCCGCAGGGCGACCGCCGCATGGGAGCTAACCCCCATGCCAACGGCGGGGTGCTGCTCAGAGATTTGGAGCTGCCGGATTTCCGCGACTACGCCGTCGACGTCCTCAAACCGGGCGCGGTCGAAGCGGAAGCCACTCGCGTGATGGGATTCTTCCTGCGGGACGTGATGAAGCAGAGCGCCGACACGCGGAATTTCCGCGTGATGGGGCCGGACGAAACCGCTTCGAATCGTCTCGGCGCTCTCTTTGAAGCGACCGACAGAGTATTTGCGGGAACGATTTTGCCCACCGACGATCACCTCTCGCCGGATGGCCGCGTGATGGAGATTCTGAGCGAGCACATGTGTCAGGGCTGGCTCGAAGGCTATCTATTGACGGGGCGTCACGGCCTCTTCTCCTGCTACGAAGCGTTCATCCACATCGTTGATTCGATGTTCAACCAGCACGCCAAGTGGCTGAAGACCACCTGCAACATCCCCTGGCGCCGCCCCATTGCCTCGCTCAACTATTTGCTGACATCGCACGTCTGGCGGCAGGACCACAACGGCTTCAGCCATCAGGACCCGGGCTTCATAGATCATGTCGTCAACAAGAAGGCGGAAGTCGTGCGCGTGTACTTGCCGCCCGATGCCAATACGCTGCTCTCGGTGACTGATCACTGCCTGCGGAGCCGTAACTACGTCAATGTCATCATCGCCGGCAAGCAGCCCGCGCTACAGTATCTGGACATGGATTCGGCGATCGAGCACTGCACTGCCGGCATCGGTGTGTGGGGGTGGGCGAGCAACGATCAGGGAGGCAAGCCGGACGTGGTGATGGCCTGCGCCGGGGATGTGCCCACGCTGGAAACGCTCGCCGCCGTGGACCTTCTCCGCCGGCATTTACCGGATGTGAAGGTTCGCGTGGTCAACGTCGTCGACTTGATGACGCTCCAACCCGCGAGCGAACATCCGCACGGATTGTCCGACAACGACTTCGATTCGCTCTTCACGGCCGATAAGCCAATCATCTTTGCCTTTCACGGCTACCCGTGGTTGATTCACCGACTGACCTACCGCCGGACGAACCACAAGAACCTTCATGTACGCGGATACAAAGAAGAGGGAACGACCACGACGCCATTCGATATGACGGTGCTGAACGATATCGACCGCTTCCACCTCGTGATGGACGTGATCGATCGCGTACCGCAATTGGGGTCTGCGGCCGCGCACGTCAAAAAGGCGATGCGCGACAGGCTGCTCGAGCATTGGCAGTACATTCGAAAGTACGGTGATGACATGCCCGACGTTCGCGACTGGAAGTGGCCGCATTGAGTAGGGGTTTAGTGGAGTGAACGTGCTGGCTCTCAACCCCGGCAGCGCCACGCTGAAGTTCGGCTTGTATGGGATGCCCCATTCGAGCACGGCATCTCGCGCGACGAATGCGGTGACGGTTTTAGCGAGCGGGGTCGTCGAGCGCATAGGAACACCGCAATCCGAACTCGAAATCGTTGTGTCGACTCGGAAGGCGATGCGGCAGCCGGTTCAGGCGAACACACCGGCGCACGCCGTGGAACAGATTGTCCCCCGCCTTCTTGCCTTTATAAGCGGGAACTCCGAAACACCGACGGCGATTGATGCAGTCGGATGTCGCGTTGTGCATGGTGGCGCGACGCTGGTGAAGCCGACACGCGTTACGGCGTCGGTGCTCGCTGAACTCCGCGCGTTGAAAGACCTGGCGCCGCTGCACATCCCTGCGGATCTAGCCGTGCTTGAACGGGTGCAGCGATCGCTGCCTGAAACTCCCGTTATCGCGGTGTTCGACACGGCGTTCCACCAAACGCTTCCTGAAGTTGCCCGCACCTACGCATTGCCACTTGAGCTGCGCAACCGCTACGGTTTGCGCCGTTACGGCTTTCACGGCATCTCGCACGCTTACGTGTCGGAGCAGTTGATAGAACGTCTGGGGCGCGGCGCAAAGGGAACGAAGATCATCAGCTGTCATCTCGGCAGCGGCGCGAGCGTCTGTGCGGTGCGCGATGGCCAGAGTATCGACATAAGCATGGGCCTGACGCCCATGGAAGGATTGGTCATGAGCACGCGCTCCGGCGACGTTGATCCGGGTCTTGTCCTGTACCTCATTCGGACGGTTGGCATGACAGCCGGCGAAGTGGACGATCTGCTTAACCATCAAAGCGGACTGCGCGGTCTGTCAGGACAAAGCACAGATCTGCGAGACTTGGAACAGGCGGTGCGAGAGAAAGACACGCGCGCGGAGCTCGCGCTCGAGGTCTTCGCCTATCGCGCCTGCAAATACATTGGCGCGTATGCCACCGTGCTGGAAGGATTGGATGCGATCGCATTCACCGGGGGCATCGGGGAGCATTCGTCTTCTATGCGCAGCCGCATCTGCAGGAGGCTGGAGTTTCTAGGATTCCGACTGGATGATGAGCTTAACCGCGCCGCAAACGGGCGCGCAGCGATGCGGATAAATGTGGAGAGCGAGCTGGTGCAAATATGGGTGATTCCGACGGACGAAGAACGGGAGATCGCGTGGTCAGCTCATGAGCATCTTCGTAGTCTTTGACATCGGATCCCCGACCCACGCTGGAACACTATCCGCTACGGTCGCCGAGCCACGAGACAGGCACCCCTGCCTGTTTTACCGACGTGGCTTGAAGGGATGAGCGTCCGCCCACGGCAGCAGCGCGACCCTCGTCGGAACGACGCGTTCCGGAGATGGGCGGTCTCCAATAGTTGCCGGTTCGCGGGAACTCCGGTGGAGCGTCAAGAGGACCTCGTCCTCCGCCAGCTCCGACGGAGTGCGGTGCCCGTGACGTGGCGGTCCTTCATCGTAGAATCGCATTGATGCAAGGTGCAACCGAAAGCGATTCCAGTCAGTCGGGGATATCGCTGTCTGTTTGTAGGAGTTTTCCTGACCCCTGCTCAGTCCCATGCTGGCCCAGGCGGCTCCCGCCAGACGAATCCGATCGATCATCTTGCGTCTTGCAGGTGCTACATCTTGCTCAGCTCTGACCTCAGCGCTCTGATCTCCTTCTGCTGGTCGGCCTTCATGTTCCTGGTCAAGCCAAGCGGGGCTCAATGATCAGACAGGGCTAATTCCGCAACCGCAAGGGTTTCTCGGGGCAGTCTAGCCCAGCTTCCGGCGCAGCTCAGCGATCTCCCTCATCTGGTCGGCCTTCATCTTTTCCGCCATCCGCTTGACCTCCGCATTCGTCAGGCGCGGCTGGAACTGGTCCACCATCTTGATGCCTTCCTCGTGATGCATTATCACGTGCTCCCGAAACTGCCGGTCGAATGCCGCTCCGGAAGCGCCCGACAGCATTGAGATCATGGATGCATTGCCGGGCATGACCATCGGCATTTTCTCCTCGCCGTACTGAGCCCTGAGCATGCCCAGCATCTTCTGCTGTTCCCCCTTCTGCTTCGCGCGCATCTTGGTGGCATCTGATCTGACGTCCGCGGTGCCGGTCTTTTTGAGCGCCGTATCGGCCATGCCTACCATACCCTGATGGTGGTCCACCATCATGCGCAGGAACTCCTGATCGGCATCCCGTGCCGGCGTCGTCGACATGCCCGCCATCCCCGCCATCCCCGCCATCCCCGCCATAGCGTCACCGCTTCCGGTTGTGGTCGCCGTGGTGTCAGCTTCCGGTGAATCCTTGTTGGTACAGGCAAGCAGCGTCAGAGCTACAACGGCGGAGCAGAAAAGAGTCCTGTGGCGCACGAGTGCCTCCTGGCAGTTAGAATTGGCTTGAGCCATTTTTATGAGGCATAAAAGGTGCCTCCTCAGGCTTACAACTCTTCCGCCAGGGTCTGAACATGAAATCCTCCCGATCGAGAGCCCGCGGATCCCGCCCCGGCTCCGCCCTCGGCACAATCCCTATAGCTCTTACAGTGCTAGCGTGCTGGTTTGGGACGCGCGCCCTGCTTGCCCACGATTTCTGGATCATACCGAATGCTTTCATCGTTGCGCCCGGGGCGCCGCTTGAGATCAGGGGACAAACGGGAATGAGCTTTCCCCTTAGCATCTCCGCCGTCGCCGCGGCTCGGGTCACCGATGCGCGGGTGATTGGTTCGGGAGAGAGCGAGAAGCTGGGCGGCTTCACTCAGGCAGGGACATCGCTCCTGGTGAGCCACCGGCCGCGCGGCACCGGGCAGAAGATCGTCGCGATCGCGCTGGTGCCGCGGATCACGCGACAATCGGCTGAGGGCTTCCGCAAATACCTCGAGCTCGAAGGCGCCGCGGATCTGGTCGAGCGGTATACGCGTTCCGGCCAGCTCCCGAAGGACAGCATTTCGATGCGATCCACGAAACATGCGAAGACGATCGTGGAAGTAGGCGCGCGCGGGCCGCGCGCCTTTGGAGCGTTGGCGGGGCATCCTCTGGAGATCGTCCCCGTCTCCGATCCGGGACGAGTCCCTGCGGGCTCCGTGGCGGAGTTCCGTGTTCTCTTTCGTGGCGCCCCGCTGACGGCGGCGCACGTCCATGCCGGCGCCGATCGCAGCGCTCCCGACAGCGCACCGGAGGTGTCGCTCACGACCGATGCGACCGGAGTCGTGCGCCTGACAGTCGACCGGAACGGACTCTGGAATCTTCGCGCGGCTCACGCCGTTCCTTCCGCGCCTGGAAGCGGCTCGGACTGGGATGTGTACTGGGCGACATTCGTCTTCCGCGCCGGACCGCAGGGGGGAAGTGTCGTGATTCCGCAGACAGCGGACAGCGATTCCGCGCAGGCGGCTCGGACGGTGACAGCCTACGGCCGGGCCCTTGCTACCGGTGACAGCACGGCCGCTCTCGCGCTTCTTGCTCCCGACGCGGTCATACTCGAGTCAGGGGGAATGGAAACGCGCGAAGAGTACCGGTCTCATCATTTGCCGAGCGACATGGAGTTTGCGCGCGCCGTCCGGTCAGTCGACAGCCCCGTCCGCATAATGGTTCGCGGTGACGTTGCCTGGGCGGCCTCAACCAGCGTCACCCAGGGAACGTTTCGCGGCCGCCCGGTCAACTCTGTCGGAGCGGAGTTGATGGTGCTCACCCGCGGCCCGGACGGATGGAAGATCGCCGCGATTCACTGGTCATCGAGGGCCCGCCGGCCATGACACACCCCGATCATGAAGACGGCTCAAATGCAATGAACGCGCAGGCTGGGAAGAGCCACTATCGGCAGCTGGCGATCATGCTGGCGATGTCTTTCGTTGCCATGTACGCGCTCATGTATGCGATGGTGGACGCTTTCGCGAATGTGCACCACAGTCTGAATCAGGTTTACATGGCCGGTCTCATGACCGCGGCGATGGTGCTCATCGAGCTCGCGGTGATGCGCGGGATGTACCGCAACAAGAGACTCAACATGGGAATCGCGCTCGCGGGCGTCGTCGGGCTGATCGCCTGCTGGCTGTTCATAAGGCAACAGGTTGCGATCGGCGACCGGCAGTTCCTGCGGTCGATGATCCCGCACCACGCCGGCGCTATACTCATGTGTCAACAGACTGCCCTGCAGGACGCCGAGAACCAGCGGCTGTGCGAGGAGATCATCTCGAGTCAGCGGGCGGAGATCGCTCAGATGAAGGCAAAGTTGAACGAGAGGTAGGGGCACCCGACAGGAACAGCGGCGCGTGGGATGGCATTGACACCGGTCGCCCTTCCCGCTATTATACCCCCCAGGGGTATCCACGGGCCAATTCTGACGAGGTGGCAATGGAAAGGGTGAATCTTCGTATCGGTGGCATGAGCTGCGGCCACTGCGTCGCATCGGTGAGGAAGGCGCTGGAGAGCATCGGCGGGGCAAAGGTGGAGAGAGTGGAGGTCGGCTCGGCCGACGTGTCCTACGACCCGGCCACTACGCGACCCGAAGCGATCGAGCAGGCCGTTCGCGATGCCGGCTACGAAGCCGCGGCTTCGAGGCTCGACGCGGCGTGAGCCCGGTTTCGGAAACGGTGTCGTCCCGCGGCGCGCCCAACGCCTGCGCCTGCGGAGCGGGCTCGGGGAAGCCAGCACTGGGGCGCAAAGCCGTCGGAATCGATGCCACGATCAAGGCGGGCAACCAGAAACGTCTCCGGCGAATCGAGGGCCAGGTCCGCGGGCTGCAGAAGATGATCGACGAGGATCGCTACTGCGCGGACATCATGGTGCAGATAGCCTCCGTGCACGAGGCGCTTCGATCGGTGGGAAAGGAACTGATGAGAAACCATCTCAAGCACTGCGCTTCGACCGCGATGCGCGCGGGCGGAAAGGAAGCGACCGCCATGTACGCCGAAATCGTCGACTTGATGTACCGGACCGGGCGATGAGCGCGCCGGTGCGGCATGATCACTCGACACCCGACGGAAAAGCCGAGCGTGTAGATCTTCCCATAACCGGAATGACCTGCGCGGCCTGCGCCGGCCGCATCGAGAAGTCGCTGAGCAAATCAGCGGGAGTGCGAAAGGCGACGGTGAACCTCGCGACTTCGCGCGCCACGATCGAGTACGACCCGGCGACCACTGGAATCAAGCAGCTCGCCGCGACCGTCAAGGATGTCGGATACGGAACGACCGGCGCCGCCAGGGCCGAATTCATCGTCGACGACTCCGCGCGTCCGTCAGGCTCCGCGCAGCCCCTCGAGAAGCATCTCACATCCCTTCGTGGCGTGGTTGACGCCTCGTTCAACCTGGCCGGCATGAGAGTGCAGGTCGAGTACCTGCCGGGCGCGACTGATGCCACGGCAATCCGCGGCGCAATCGAGGACTTCGGCTACGAGGTCCGTGACGCATCCGGCGTATCCGAAACGGGCGAGAGCTCGGAGGCAGCGGCCAGAACGGCTGAGTACGACGATCTGAGGCGAAGGTTCTGGATCGCCGCCGTGCTGTCGCTGCCCGTTCTCGTCATCGCGATGTCACACGGCAGGATCGCCGCGCTGGATTTTCCGGGATCGACCTGGGTGCAGCTTCTTCTGACTACTCCCGTAGTCTTCTATTGCGGCGCGCATTTCTACCGCGGGGCGTGGGCGGCCTTCAGACACCGGGCTGCCGACATGAACACTCTGATCGCAATCGGAACCGGGACTGCGTACGTCTACTCAGTCGTCGCGACGATCGCTCCGCGGCTGCTTGCTCCGGCGGTCGGAGCCGGTACGATGACCGGCATGTCCGGCGCCGGCGACCGGCCGATGGTTCCAGTGTATTTCGAGGCGGCCAGCGCCATCATCGCGCTGATCCTCCTCGGCCGCCTCCTCGAGTCGAGTGCGAAGGGTCGAACTTCGGAGGCGATTCAACGTCTGATGAAGCTCCAGGCGAAGACTGCACGCGTGATTCGCGACGGTGTGGAGGTCGAAATAGAGGTTGAGCAGGTGGTGCCTGGAGACCTGATCAGAGTGAGACCCGGCGAGAAAGTGCCCGTCGATGGCATCATCCGGGATGGATCGTCGGCGTTGGACGAGTCGATGCTCACCGGAGAAAGCCTGCCGGTCGACAAGGGGCCGGGGAATGAAGTCTTCGGGGCCACGCTGAACAAGACGGGCGCTTTCACCTTCGAGGCGACGAAGGTAGGCCGTGAAACCGCCCTGCAGCAGATCGTGAGAATGGTGCAGGACGCACAGGGGTCGAAGGCACCGATAGCCCGGCTCGCGGATGTCATCAGCGGGATTTTCACGCCGGTCGTGCTGTGCGTTGCCGTTCTCACTTTCGCGACGTGGTTCGTCCTGGCGCCAACGGACATCCGGTTCACGATGGCGCTGGTCAATTTCGTTGCTGTCCTGATCATCGCGTGCCCCTGCGCTCTTGGCCTCGCCACCCCCACCGCAATCATGGTGGGAACAGGGCTCGGCGCTGAACACGGCGTACTCATCAAGGGGGGCGAAACGCTCGAGACCGCGCACAAGCTCAGTACCATCGTGCTCGACAAGACGGGAACGATCACGAAGGGTGAGCCAGCGCTCACAGATTTGATTCCACTCGATTCGGCTGACCCCGACGAGCTGCTCCGGCTCATCGCGAGCGCGGAGAACAACAGCGAGCATCCACTGGGCCAGGCGATCGTCCGGGCCGCGGAAGCGAAAGGATTGAGCCTGGAAGCGCCGTCGAGTTTCCGGGCCGTTCCCGGTCATGGAGTGGAGGCGACCGTCGCCGGGAAAAGCCTGCTGCTCGGAAATCTGAAGATGATGAAGGACAGGGGAATCGACCTGGGCGGCGCGGAAGAGACGGCGAAGGCGCTGGCTGAAGACGGGAAGACGCCGATGTATGCGGCGACCGACGGGCGTCTCAGCGGAATCACGGCGGTTGCCGATCAGCTCAAGCCGGAATCCCTGCCCGCGATCACCGCCATGAAGGCGATGGGTCTCGATGTGATCATGATGACCGGCGACAATCGTCGCACGGCCGAGGCGGTGGCGAAGCGAGTACGGATCGATCGGGTGCTCGCCGAAGTGCTTCCGGAAGACAAGGCCAGCCAGGTGAAGCAGCTGCAACAGGGAAATGCCAGGGTCGGCATGGTTGGTGACGGAATCAACGACGCGCCCGCACTTGCCCAGGCTGACGTTGGAATCGCCATCGGAACGGGCACCGATGTCGCGATCGAAGCATCCGACATCACGCTGCTTCGCGGCGATCTGCGGGGAGTAGTCACCGCGATCGCGCTGTCACGGGCCACCATTCGAACGGTGAAACAGAATCTCTTCTGGGCGTTCGTCTACAACGTGGTTGGAATCCCCATCGCCGCTGGCGCGCTCTATCCGGTTACGGGGTGGCTTCTTTCGCCGGTGATAGCGAGTGCCGCGATGTCTCTCTCCAGCGTATCAGTCGTCACCAACAGCCTGAGGCTGAGGCGCTTCAGGCCACCGAATGTCCCGGTTCCGGAGGAAATCCGATAATGGACACCGTGGAAATCGCGGTGCTCGTCACGTCACTCGCCCTGGTCGGACTCATACTCTGGTTCTTTTTCGGTGAGCGGGATAGAGTCGAGGCGGGCATCACTGAATCGGGCGTGCAGGAGATCAAGGTCACTGTAAAAGGGGGATACTCCCCTGACGTGATTGTCGTCAAACAGGGCGTTCCGGTCCGCCTCCAGTTCTACCGGGAGGAGAACTCATCGTGCACCGAACAAGTCGTCTTTGGTGACTTCGGTATTGCGCGAAGCCTGCCGGCCTTTGAGACGACACCTATCGATTTTACGCCGGACAAGGCGGGCGAATTTGTTTTCGCGTGCGGCATGAACATGGTTCGCGGAAAACTGATCGTGGTGCCTCAGGCCGCATCCTGACGCCGGGCGGACCGCTTACCGGCGCTGCGCCAGCCGAACCAGGAATGCGACGAGCACGAGCAGGCCGGAAACGGCGATGATCGACGGACTCGTCGGCAGATCGAATCGGACTGATAAGGTGAAGCCTATCAGGCTTGCGACGACCGCCGAGACCACCGACCAGGTGAACACTCCCGCCATACTTCTCGATACCATGAGTCCGGTCACCGCCGGCAACACCAGAAAGTTGAACACGAGCATCACGCCGGCCGACTGCATCGCGAAAGCGATGACCACGCCCAGCGTGAAATAGAGGAGCAGGTTCCAGAGATTGATGTCGTAGCCGAGCGTGCGCGCCGTCTCCCGGTCGAACGACACGAAAAGAAACTCCTTGTAGAACACCGTGTGGATGATCAAAACCGGAGCTGCGACTGCTGCCAGCACCAGCGTGTCGGCGCGGGTGATGCCCAGAATATTTCCGGCCAGAAAGATATCGTGGGCCTCACCGACGGCCGCCTTCGAGATCAGTAGAATTCCGGCCGCGCCCGCGACGGCATAGGTCACACCGACAGTCGCATCGGGTGGGATACGGCCTCTTCCGCCGCCGGCGCCGAAAAACAGGGCTCCGGCGATTGTCAGAATGAGCGCGAGCGCGATGGGGTGGGTCGCCAGCCCGAGCATCAGGCTCTGTCCTTCCAGCCACAGAGCGAGCGCGATTCCCGCTGAGGACAGCTCGGCGAGCGCCGCGCCCACGAACACTATGCGCCTCAGCACGACGTAAACACCGATGACGGAGCAAGCGAGTCCGATCACCAAGGCTCCGTAGAGCGCTTCCCGAAAGAGTAGAACGGCGTCAAACATGCGCGTCGGTGATGCCTTCGCGTCTGGCCACGACGATGCGGTGGCCGTTGAAGCTGTCGACCTCGACTGGAATCCCGTACATCGCGCTCAGCACGGGCTGAGTCATGATCTCATCGACGGAGCCAATGCGGAACCCGCCGTCCATCACCAGCGCTATTCGCTCGACGTAGTTGGCGACGTCATTCAGCGCGTGGCTCACCATCAGCACCGTCAGATTGTCGCGGTCGTGCAGCTCGCGCACGAGACCCAGAATCTGAGTGGTGGAAACGAGATCCATTCCCGACGTCGGCTCGTCCAGCACGAGCACGTTCGGCTCGCCCACCAGCGCGCGCGCGATGAGTGTCCGCTGCTTCTGACCGCCGGACAAGAGGCTGAGCGACTGGTCGGCGAGGTCGAGAATTCCAACGTGCTCGAGCGCTTTGCAGGCAAGATCACGATCCCGCGGCCCGGGCCGCCGGCCCAACCCGATCCTGTCGTACCGTCCCATAAGCACCACGTCCACCACGGTGAGCGGGAAGTTGTAGTCGACCTGGTCGCGCTGCGGCACGTAGCCAAAGCGGATGTTCGGCGTGTGCGTGATCGTGCCGCTCAGCGGTTTGAGCGAGCGAAGAATCGCGCGAAGAATCGTGGTCTTGCCCGCGCCGTTCGGCCCCACCATCCCAAGGAAATCTCCCTCGGAGATATCGAACGTCAGATCGGAGAGCACAACGCGACGCCCATAACCGAGCGTCGCGTTGTCGAACCGGACGAGATCACCCATCAGAGCGCGCTCGCCAGCTGCTCGATGTCAAATCGAAGCAGGCCGATGTAGTCCTTCACCGCTTTTACCCCGCCAACGGATGGCGGCAGAATCAACACCTTGGCTCCGGCTCGTGCTGCGACGAAGTCCGCCGTCTTGCGGTCGTAGAACGGCTCCATGATGATGACTTTCGTGCCCGTTCTCCGCATCGTCGCGATGAGGCCTGCCAGATGCGCGGGGGAGGGCGGAACACCCGGCTTCGGCTCCATGAAGCCGACGATGTTCATCCCTGTGTACTCGGCCAGATATTTCCAGCTGGTATGCCATGCCACCACCGGCTTTCCCCTGATCTTGGCGAGCATCGGCGCCCACGTCCGCTCGGCGGCCGAAAGCGCGGCCTCGAACTCCCGCGTGTTCTGAGCGTACGTCGCTGCGCCAGCGGGGTCGAGCTGAGAGAATCGGTCGCGGAACAGCCTCGCAATGCGGCGGCCATTCCCGGCATCGAGCCAGTAATGCGGGTTGCCGAGTGGATGCACATCGCCCTGGCTGCGGTCGACATTGCCGCGCGCCTGATCGAGGACGGGAATCGCGCGCGAAACATCGAGGTTGCCCGCCGCTCCGGGACGAATCTTTGGATTACGCGCGCCATCGACGAGGAGCGACATCCACCCGACTTCCAGATCGAGGCCGACGTAAGCGAAGACGTCGGCCTTTCTCAGCTTGAGTATGAAGCTCGGCTTGGCCTCCACGAAGTGAGGGTCCTGATATCCCTCACTGATGTGAATTGCTTCAATGCGGCTTCCGCCAACGGCATGCGCTATGTCGTGCAGATCGGTGGTCGTCGTCACCACCGACAGCTTTCTTCCCGCACCGGGTTGCGCGCCGATCGCCGCTGCTGTCAGCGCAGTCGCCGCGAGGGCGAGAGCAAGTTTTCTCAACATGTATCCTCCAGGCCTTGCGGCCGTTGTCCTAGAATGGATGCGGGCGATGGGGCCCGACCGCGAATGTCATTTGCACCAGCAGGCGGTTGACTCGATCGGCGCCACCGCCGGGCATGAAGCGCTCGTAGGCCGCCACGAGCTTTGAAAATTCACTCGGAAAGAACTGCAGGTAGGCAGAGACAGCTTTGACGCTACCGGCATCGCCTGAATCATCCTCGCCGATCCAGTCGAAGCGGCTTCCGATATGAGTGCGCCGACTGAGCTGGTAGCGCGCGAAGACATAGGCCCCGGAAACATCGCGGCGCGGACCGAGGTATTCCGTCGCAGCGCCGAATTCAGCCGGTACGTTCGGATCGTCCTCGTTCGATTGCCTCATGTATTCGGCCTGCGCAATGAATGACTTGTACAGGCCACGCTCGAGCGGGCGCCACCGGAAGGTGAGGTCGGCTCCGAAAAGACTCTGCCGGGCATTGATTCCCGGCACGCCGCCGACGCCCGTACAGGCGGGAACACCGGCGCAGAGAACGGGCTGTGTGCGCCGTGAAGTCGCGGCGGTCGCCGACAGCTCCAGATTCGCAGCTTCGCTCAGATCCCAGTAGTTGCGAAGACGGGCAGAATATCCGAGACCGCCGAGGCTCCTGTTGCTCGGCTCCGTGGCCTCGAGCTCCTCCTCGGATTCTCCGAGGTTGTCGACGACAGTCGCCTGCAATTCCTGATAAAACCCGAATGGCGCGAAGATCTTGCTGAACCAGAGGCCGGTGCCCTTGCCGCCCTCGGGTCCGAGGAAGCGCTGGACCACGTGCGGGTACTCCACGGACTGCAGCTCGGCCCGGTGGGTTGTGTTCTGCTTCCCAATGGGCATATGGAACCGCCCTACCTTCGCCAACATTCCCCACGGGAGGGCAGTGGCGGTCGCGTAGGCCTCCTCTATCGCGATTCCCTCGAGGTCGGAAATCCCCAGTACGAAGTCGGCGCGGAAATACGGGTCGACCGCCGAGCTGAGCGCGAGCTCCACCTCGCGGATGTCGAAGCGCCGGCCGCCTTCGATGGTGCTGCCGGAGGGCGAAAAATCGCCGACGATGTCGCCTATCGCGCTGATATCGGGCATCAATCTCGGGTTGATCGCTGCACCCCCGGGAGTCATCGGCGGAGCCGATGTCGTGTCTGATCCTCCACGCTGCATCGCCTCGAGCTCCTTCACCAATGCAATTGAATCGGCCCGTGCGATGCTGTCCGCCCGCGCCGCGCTGTCGCGCGGCGACACCGGCCTTACCTGCGCGCCAAGTGCGGAGCCCAATGAGAGCAGAGCACCCATTGCCAGTATGAATTTCGTCATCCTTCCTCGTGATTGTCTCGCTTGCCTGTGAGCGAGAGAGTTGCGGCGACGGCTGTCGTCACGGACGCTTATTGCGCCGGACCGTCGTTCGGAGCTAACCGAGGATGTCGGAGGGAGGAGCGCGCGACCGGGGCGGGCCGCTGGTCAGTCGCGGGTCGAAGCTGTCGGAGGACGCGGGGGTTAGAGCGGACCGGGCTGACCCGATCGGAGGTTGCCGCTGCTCGAGGTCGGCGCTGCCAAGGACCTTGAACGCGACGCACGCGATGCAGGTCTCTTCGTTGTGCGCGTGGTGGAGATCGACGCCGGATGCCTCGACGTGCGCGCCGGCGCTCCGGCTCTCGCTCTCCGTCAGGGGAGCGGAGCCGAGCATTATCTGCGTGACCGCGATCAAGACCGCCGCTGTTCGCATAGTCACGTTGGAAAGACCAATCAACATTTGCACGACGGTCATACCCGGGAAGATACCGATCGTTCGACCGAAGAGGGCAAAATCACCGGGCGGCCCGCAGCCACTCGGCCGGATCCACCGCCGGCCCGCCGCGCCTGATCTCGAAGTGGAGGTGTCCTCCGAGCCCGGGATCAGTCATGCCGACCGTGCCCAGCGTCTGGCCCTTGATGACCCTCGTGCCCTTCGCGACATCGATGCTGTTGAGCGATCCATAGACGGAATAGTCACCGCCGCCGTGCTCGAGAATCACCGTCTTGCCATACGTCCCCATAAGTCCGGCGTACGCAACCTGACCCGCCGACACCGACTTGACGGGCGTTCCAACCGCCGCCGTGATGCCGATCCCGTTCCAGCGGGTGGTGGTATTGTTGGGATTCACGAATCGCCCGAAGCGATACAGAAACGCGCCGTCCACCGGCCAGTCAAGCCGGCCAAGATCGGAAGTGCGTATCGAGCTCGGCCTGACGGCCGGTGCTCCACCAGGTCCGGTCGGGCGGCGCCTGGCGCTCTCGAGCGAGGCGATCACGCTGTTCAATCTCGCTTCGCTCTTCTCCAGCTCGGCGAGCCGCGCCTTCGTGCGCTTTGCGTCAGCCTGAACTCGCGCCAGCGTTCGGGTCTGCTGCTTCTCCAGGTCGACGAGCCGTGCTGCCTCGCGCGCCTTGTCGGAGCGGTTTTCCACGATTCCGCTCTGAAGCCGCACGAGCTGGCCGTGCTGCGCTTCGATCCGATCCTGCAGCTCTTCCAGCCGCTCGACCATGCCCTTGTCCCTCAGGGTCAGCAGATGCAGGTACTTGTACCGGGCGACGAGCTCTCCGACCGAGTGCGCCGAGAACAGCACCTCGACGGAGTAGAGAGGGCCGCGCTTGTAAATCTCCACCAGCCGGCGCTGGAGTCCCGCGCGCTTGACAATCGCTTCCTGTTCGGCGCGCGCGAGATCCGTTGTGGTGTTGGCAACCTCGGAGGTGATCGCCACGAGCTGCTCGTCGAGGGACTTGACCATCCGTGCGGTGGCATCGTACTGCCTGTCGATCAGCTTGACTTCGTCGGTGAGCTCATGAGCGGTGTTCTGAAGTCCGCTCATCTTCCGCTCGAGCTCGTCGCGCTCTTCGCGGATGCGCAGTACCTCGTCGCGCTGAGCCTTGAGGCGCGCTTCGGCGGCGCCCGCTGCCTGTCCGCCCGCCGGAACCGCAATCAGCACGCAGGAGGAGAGCACCATCAATGGCCTCAAATACGCCGTAGATGCCTCCCGACCGAGATCAGACTGCCCATCACTCCCATCACCGCCCCGCCGAGCACCCCGAGGAAAACGAGCTCCCGGTCGAAGAACACGGTGCGGAGGAAGTACTCGTTCACCGTGCGGTGCGCGAGCCAGATGAAGAGCAGCGCGAGCAGGCCGCCAATGGTTCCCTTGACGAGCCCGTCAACGAGGAACGGGAGACGAATGAACATGTCGGTCGCTCCCACCAGTCGCATGATCGAGATCTCTTCCGCCCGCGCGAGCACCGCCATGCGGATCGTCGCGCCGATGATGATCACCGCCACCGCCGCGAACGCGAGTCCGAGGGCGATACCGGCAACCGTCGCGATGTTGCGCAGGCGGTAAAGCTTCTCGACCCATTCTTCCCCGTACCGCACATCGTCGATGAACTGGTACGTCCGCATCCTGCCGGCCACTGACTTCACGTTCTCGGGCGTCCGCATGCCCGAGCGGAGATGCACTTCAACCGACGCCGGAAGCACGCCGGACTCGAACACATCGGCGAACTCCCCCATCTCACGCCGTGCCCGGTCGAGCGCCTGTTCCTCCGTCACGTAGTTGACCCGGGCGACCTCCGGAAATTCTCCGATGTCCTTTATCGCCGCCGCGACCGACTCGATCTCGGTTCCCTGCGCGACGAATCCGCGTACCTCCACGCGCTCCTCTACCTGCTCGAGAGCATTCCGGATATTGATCGCCGCGAGGCCGAACAGTCCGAACGCGAAAAGCGAGAACGCGATTGTCACGACGCTGAGCACACTCAGCAGCGGCGCCCGTCTCGTGGCGGTGAGCGCTTCGCGGGCGGCAAGCACTAGGTCGCCGCACTCCGGCCGTCCACCTGCTCCTCGCCTTCATCGACACCTTCCATTCCGGGAAGAGGTCTCGGCCGCGTCGCGTCAGCCGAATCGAATACGAGGCGGCCGTGATTCAGCTCGATGGTGCGGTAGGACGACCTTCGCACCAGGTCGAGATCATGGGTGGCCATTACCACCGCCGTTCCCGCGGCGTTGACGTCGCGCAGCAGCTGAAACACGCCGCGCGTCGCGCGCTCATCGAGATTGCCGGTCGGTTCGTCGGCGATGAGAACGAACGGATCGTTGATCAGCGCGCGCGCGATCGCGACGCGCTGCTGCTCTCCGCCCGAAAGCTCGCGTGGATAGCTCGTCGCCTTGGACGCGAGTCCGACCTGGGTGAGAACCCGGGTGACCTTCGAGTGAATCGACGCCTTGGGCGCCCCGGTCACTTCGAGCGCGAAGCGGATGTTCGCCTCGGCGGTCCTGTCCTCGAGCAGCCTGAAATCCTGAAAGACGATTCCGATCCGCCGGCGAAGCTTCGAGATCTCTCTCCCGCGCGCGGTATCGGAGCTCACGCCGTTGATCCACACCTTGCCGCGGGTCGGCTTGTCGTCCATGTATAGAAACTTGAGGATGGTGCTCTTTCCCGACCCGCTCGGTCCGGTGAGAAACACGAACTCGCCCTTCTTCACCTCGAAGGTGACGCCCGAAAGCGCGACTCCCGAGCGCGGGTATTCCTTCCAGACTTCGTGTAGTCTGATCATCCGCTACTGCGCGAGCGCCTGCTCCAGGTCGAGGATCAGGTCCTCGGCGTTCTCGAGTCCGATACTGATCCGCACGAAGCCGTCGGGAATTCCAATCTTTGCTCTCTCCTCGGGCGTCATGTGCTCGTGCGAGCTGTAGCGCGGCTCGATCACGAGCGAGTCGACGCCGCCCAGACTCGCGGCGTGGGTGAATACTTCCAGCTTGCGCAGGAAGCGAAGCGCGGCCGGCCCACCGCCGCGCAGCTCGATCCCGAGCATTCCGCCGAACCCCGTCATCGTCGTCCTCGCAATGTCGTGATCGGGGTGACCGGGAAGGCCGGAGTAGTGGACCTTGGCGATCTCGGGGCGGGTGGACGCCCACTCTGCCACGCGCTGCGCGGTTTCGTTCTGGCGTTTCACGCGCACTTCCAGCGTCTTGAGACCGCGCTCGAGCAGCCAGCAGGCGAACGGATCGGGCGCCTGTCCCCAGATCGCCATTTTCCGCCTGACTTCGTCGACGAACGGCTCGCTTCCGCACACTACCCCGGCGAGTATGTCGTGATGCCCGTTCAGGTACTTGGTGGCCGAATGAATCACGACGTCGACCCCATGCTCGATCGGCCGCTGGTTCACCGGAGATGCAAGGGTCGAGTCGATCACCAGCGCCAGGCCCTCCGAAGTGGCGAGCTGCTTGAGCGGCGCCAGATCCAGCACGCGGCATGTCGGATTCACCGGCGACTCGATGAAAATCACGCGCGTGTTCTTGCGCAGCGCTTTTCGCCACGCGCGCGGCTCCATCGGATTCACGAAGGTGACCTCGATTCCCATGCCTGGCAGATCTTCCGTGAACAGCCTCCTCGTGCCGCCGTAAATCCAGGAGCTGGAGACCATGTGATCGCCGTGCCTGAGCAGCGCGAGCATCGAGCAGGCGGTGGCACCCATCCCGCTCGCCAGCACCAGCGCCGACTCCGCGCCTTCAAGCAATGCGAGCCGCTTCTGAAGCCGCATCGCGTTCGGCGTGTTTCCGTAGCGGGTATAGAGCAGGCCCTCGCTCGTCCCGGGCTCCTGCACGTAGTTCACCGACTGGACGATGGGGTGTATGACGCCCGTTCCCGGCACCGTGTGTTCGGCTCCGCCGTGAATGGCGGTGGTGGACAACCCGGGCTTGCGCGATGCGGCCAAGATGCCTCCTAGCCCAGGTTGCGGGTGGAGCGCGGTGCGTCGTCGATGGTGGGCTTCACGACGCGAACCTTCTCTGTCGGGGCGACGCCGAGGACATCCCGCGCGACGACGTTGCCGAGCGGGATGTCGTCGTCGATGGCGAGAACCGCCAGCTCGTGACGCCGGGGCCCGTAAACCCAGACCAGCTCTCCATCGACGAGCAAGCGGCTGCGCGCGTCGGTCGAATTGAGCCGGACGAGCGGACCCCGTTCGGGATCACCCGACCGCGTCGCGATGAAACCGGCGACGAGGAGCCACTTCTCGAATCCCTCAGGCATCCAGCCGCGGCGCCTGCGATGGCGTGGTGACGCTGCCCACGGCAACGTATCCATCATCGTACCGGATCAGGAGTCTGCGTCGCCACAACATGTCGAGCGTGCGCTCGGCGTCGTCCGCCGAGACGCCGGACGCGGTCGCGACGTCGTCGCACGCACCGGCGCCGAGCCCGGAAATGATCTCCCACGCCTTTCTCTCGTCGACGCCGACGATTCCGATTAGGCGCGACATCCCGTCGGCCTGTTGAGTCACCAGGGCGAGGTTGTGCCGCTCGAGCACCGCTTCGATCGCATCCATGTGTGAGTCGCTGATACCCCTGAAAATGAAATACACTTCGCGCCTCGGAGCGTCGACGCTCACGTATTGGAGCAGGAGCTTGGCGACGATCTCGTCGGCGCAGGAAAAGTCGAGCAGCCCCACGTGCGAGAAGTCGATCACGGTGAGGGCCCGGTCGCCGATGCGGTCGAGCTCCTGCTCGATCTCGCACCGTACCGCGGCGCCGGTGGGCCGCGTCACGAGATTGGAGTAGAGCTCGCAGACGCTCTTCCGGAGCATCGAGCTCACATCGATGTGATTCATCAACTCACGCGCTCGGGAATAGTTATTTGCACCTGAGCTCCCGGAAAATATGAAAGGTTTTCGTGAAGAGGCTCGTCCTCGTCCCAGTCCCCCTTTGGCAGCACCGCGATCCGGGCCGTGCCGCTTCTGATGGAAAGCTTCCCATCCCAGTTTCCAACAAACCGCCTGACCCCCGCAAGGCCTTGACCCCGGCCGGGATCGCGAAACCGGGACGCGCCGCGCATTACGGTCTCCTCCAGCGCCAGCCCGTCGTCCCACCTGTCCTTCTGCTGGAAGCCGGGGGCCGACTCCAGCGATTGCCTGAACCCGATTCCGGGGTCGCAGACGGCGATGACGACGACTTTTCTGCCACCCAGCCTTATCCGCCACGTGTAGGTCTGGACCGCTACCCAGCCGCCCCGTCCCGCGTGCTCGACGATGTTCTGGCAGATCTCCGACAGCGCCATCGTGAAGCGCATCGTGATCTTGGCGTCGAGGTTGAGATTCTTGACGAGAGCGTCCTGCGCGCGCTGCTGAATCCTGTCGACGACACTGTGGACGTCGTCACTCTTGGAGATGGACGTAACCTCGAGCAGCACGCTCGTCTCGACCGCCTTGGCCTTCGTCACCTTCCCCTGCAGCTCGTACAGCTCGGCGGCGTGTTTGAAAAAGTCCATGCGCGACCAGTACGTGCTCACGTTCTCCGCCTCGGGCACGTAGAGCACCGGCCTTTCGACGCGCGATTGCGCGAGCGCCAGGAGCGCCGTCAGTCCGTACGGGGAAGCCCACCTCGTGTGTCTCGTGTCGACGATGATCTTCTCGTCCAGAGGAAGAGGGGCGATCTGATCCAGCACCTGCTCGAAGGACTTGTCCTCGAGCGACGGCGGGACGTTGATGATTGTCGTCACTTGATGCTGAGCTCTCCGCGCAGGTAGTCGGCAAGACCGGTGGCGCCGCGATGATCCACGTTCCGGGCAGCCGCGTCGAGAGCGCGGTCGAGTGCCGTGTCTAACTTATCACCCGCGAGCAACCGGGAGAAATAGGTTGCGCCCCAGACGTCGCCGCATCCGGTCGGATCGCCGGGCGTGCCGTGCTTCGGGCGCTTCGCCGGAACGAGCGCCGTGCGTACCGCGCCTGGCGGCTCTCCGAGCGCCCCACGCCTGAGATCGGAAAGCCGATCGAAGCCCGGCGCCGCGAAATAGACGACTCCGCGGCTGCCGAGAGTGACCGTCAGCGAGTTCACTCCATTGGCGAGAGCGATCGCGGCGAGACCCATGGCATCGCTCGCCATCATCGTCATCTCTTCTTCGTTGACCTGAATGAGGTCGAAGCACCGGCACCACGCCGCCGGGTTCGCGAGCGGCTGCGGCGTTCTGAGCCCGTTCGGCTGCAGCGCCAGCAACAGCGAATGGAGGTCGCAATAGATCGGGCCGCGGAAGTGCTGGCGGATGAGCTGCGCCGTCTCGAGGTCGAGCTCGAACCCGCTGATGAGATTGATGTAAAGCGCATCGAGGTCCGAGAGCAGCGGCTTGAGGCCCAGCCAGCTCCAGCCGGGAACCCCGCCGGTGAGCCGCTCGCACCGGCGCTCGGCGCTCTGATAATGAAGCGCTACCCGGTTGTTGAGGTGGGGGACTTCAATTGGAGCGGCGCCGGGCGCAACGCGCTCGAGTCGCGCCACGAACTGCCGCGCCGAATCCGCCAGGTCGGTACCGACTTTGAGAATCGGGACCAACTCCCAATCGCTCGGCAGCGCCGCCTCGAACGCCTGCAGCGTGTAAGTGATTCCTCCCCATTCCTCAACCGGCGCATCGCGTGGATCGCGGCCGTGAATCACATCCCAGACGAACGTTCCAATTACCCCGACGCGCTGCTTTCGCGCCATCAAAGATCACCGAGCGTCTTCATCTTGAATGTCGCGATCGCGCCGACGACTCCCGCCGAGAGTGGCAGCAGACCGGGGACGATGCGACACGCGTCGACGGCCGGCTTGAACGCGCGGCGGCGGACTTCGGCGCG
>JBGTEZ010000344.1:0-3723 GCA_041747535.1 Gemmatimonadaceae bacterium | reverse complement strand
CGACCCCGCCGCCGGCCGCTCCACGCGCGGAGAAGACGCGACCGGCACAGCCGACTCCCGCCCCTCGTGCACGGGCCATTATCGCCGATCCACGGCCGTCGCTTTTCGACCTGCCCGCGCTCGCGCCGCTCCCTCCAATGGAGCCGCTCGGCGCGATGGAGCCGATGATTCCGATGGAGCCATTCGGTGCGGAGCCGCTGCTGTATTTCGACGCGATGCCGGCGCTCGCGCCCACGTTCGAAGCGTTCGATGCTCTCGAGCCAATGGAGCCGATGCTTCCAATGGAGCCGATGCTTCCGATGGAGCCGATGCTTCCGATGGAGCCGATGCTTCCAATGGAGCCGATGATCCCACTGGGACAATTCGACCTCGCCGCACCCGCGGTACCGCCCCTTCCGCCCGTCCCGGCGATTTCCGGTTTTTACGAAGTCCCCGTGACGCCGGAGGTCGCACAGGGACCAACGATGTGGCGCCACGTCCCCGGACAATCGGAGTTCGAGCGTCAGTTCGGTGACATCACGAGCGAGCCGGAGCAGGCATGGGCGCAGGCCGACCCGGCCGATTCGCTCTACCGCCTCGCCCGCCAGACGCTCAATCGCGGCGAGTACCGGCGCGCGGCGCAGCTGTTCGGCGACATCACCCAGAGGTTTCCCAACTCCGCCTACTCTGCCGACGCGCGCTACTGGAAGGCGTTCGCGCTATACCGCATTGGTGGCGCCAGTGATCTGCGTGACGCGCTTGCCACGCTCGACACCAACGGCAGGCGGTACCACCAGGCTTCGCTTCAAGCTGACGCCGCGACGCTCGCATCCCGAATCCGCGGCGCGCTTGCACAGCTTGGCGATTCCCGCGCGCTGACGGCAGTGGAACGGACCGCCGGTCAGCAGGGAGTGCCATGCGACAAGGAGGATGCGGCGGTGCGCACCTCTGCGCTCAGCGCGCTCGGCGATATGGATCACGAGTCGACCACTCCGATCTTCAAGCGCATTCTCGCCAAGCGCGACGCCTGCTCGGCGAGCCTGCGCCGTAACGCGCTGTTCCTCCTCGCCAAGCGCGGTGATCCGGAAGCAACCGGTCTGATCATCGCGTCGGCACGGAACGACACCGATCCTCACGTTCGGTCCGAGGCGCTGCGCTGGCTGGCGCGGATGCCAAACGATGAAGCGCTCGCGACACTCGAAGACATCGTCCGCACGCCGGGCGACGAATCGATGAGGCAATCCGCAATCGCCGCACTCGCGCGGAGTGACCGCCCACGCGCCCTTCAGGCGATCAAGAACATCATCGAGCGCACCGACGTCAGCGAATCGCTTCGCGCTACTGCGCTCGCCAGCATCTCGTCCGACGAAAGCCCCGACGGAGGCGCATACCTGAGATCAGTCTATCCCAGACTCGAGGGTCAACGGCTCAAGCTGGGAGCCATTCGCGGCATCGCTCGCGCCGGCGGGAGCGAGAACGCACGGTGGCTCCTCGCGCTCGTGAAAAATCAGAGCGAGCCACTCGACGTGCGGAGCGCGGCTCTCTCTTACGCCGGACGCTCGGAAATTGCCATCGGAGAGCTGGTGAGCATGTACGATGCGGCGGCTGACCGTCCGCTTCGGATGAGACTCGTGAGCCTTTATGGCCAGCGCGCGGAGCATCAGGCGGCGGACAAGCTGGTGACAATCGCGAAGACCGGTACCGATCCGGAGATGAGGCGCATGGCGATCTCCGCGCTCTCGAGAAAGAACGACCCTCGCACCAGACAGCTTCTTCTGGAGATCCTTGACAAATGAACAGGCCGCTGATCCTCGCTGTCGCCGGCATCGTCGCAGTAATCGCCGGCGCGGGTGAATCATCCGCGCAGCCGCTCGCCAGTCGTATCGCGTCGAGCTCCGCTCGCTCGGCTCAGTTCACCTACGCCGCGCGCGCGGGCGTGTGTGGCGACGGGCGGACTTATATCTCGACGAGAGAATACTTCGTTGGGAATTACAACTCGAACACCCAGCTCGAGCCCTGTCAGCCGGGGCCGGTGAGAGTAGTGCTCGACCTGGCCGACCGCGCGGTGATCGGCATCCGGACCTATGTCGGCAACGCCCCCATACCGGCGGGTGTCGTCGATCTCGGTACGGTGCAGCCGGGCGAAGCCGCTGAGTATTTGGTGACAGTCGCGTCCCGCGCCGACGGACGGATCGGGCGAGATGCCATCTTCGCCGCGCTCCTCGGTGAAAACGTCGAGATATCGGGAAGACTGCTCGACATCGCCCGCGACCCGGCGCGTCCGCTCGAGACGCGCTACGCGGCGCTCTCGGGACTCACGCGGGGCAATCCGCAGGAGCTCGACCGCATCGGCGCGGCGATCGTCCAAATGGCGAAAAACGAGGATGATACCCAGCGCATGCGCACGCACGCGTTGGCAGCCCTGGTGCGGCTGGACGGCGGAGCGGGAATCCAGCCTCTCATTCAGCTCGCCGGCGGCAACAGCTCGTCGTGGATCGCTCGCGAAAGCATGCGTGTGCTCGCCCGCGCGGGCGATCCCCGCGCCCGCCTGTACCTGCGCACCGCGGTGCAGCGCACGGACCTTCCGGACGAGATGCTCGCGGCGGCGCTGCGCGGACTGGGTGGATCATACGTCACCGGTCAGGATGCCCAGCTCCTGCGGTCGGTTTATCCGCGTCTGACCGGGACCGCTTCACAGAATGCAGTTCTGGCTTCCATCGCCGAGCTCGGGGGGGCGGAGAACGTGCAATGGCTGATGGCAATCGTTCGCGACGAACAGAATTCGTCCGAGACCCGGAGACGGGCGCTCCAGCATGCGCGGCGCGCGGGTGCTCCTACCGCCTCACTGATAGCGTTGTACGATCCGACACAGGATACGCAGATCCGGTCGAGTCTGATCGGATACTATGCGTCCGATCAGAACAAGGCCGCCACCGACAAGCTCGTATCCATCGCGCGGAGTGAGCCGAATCTCACGCTCAGGCGGCGCGCCATATCAGCGCTGTCGCGCACGTCGGATCCCGCGGTGAGGCAGGCGCTGCAGGCGATCGTCGAGCAGTAGCAGGCTTAGCTGACCTTCCGCCTCTTCTTGCCGGAAGCCTGCACCGCTTCGACCAGCTGCGGGACGCTCCATGATTTGGCAAGCAGCTTCTGGAAGCACCGCTTGGGCACGATCTCCACCCCGGCCTTCGCCAGCGCCTCGTAGCGCACGAGCTTCTCGGGGTAGCGCGAGATCGTCGTCGGCTTGTAGGAGAGCGCGAGGAAGAAATTGTCGGTGAGGCTCAGCGCAAAGATCTCGTCAATATCCCGGGCCCGCGCGAGACGCTCGACGCCCAGCACCACCTGCGTGCCGAGGCCGCGGCCGTGCTCGGACTCTGCCACCGCGACGGAAGAAACCTCGGCCAGCGACGGCGAGTACTCGTCCAGCGCCGCGCAGGCGAGAACGTGTCCGGCCTCATCGGTCGCGACGACATAGTTGTCGATCGATGCGGCGATCTGCTCCACCGACCGGGGCAGCATCAGCCCCTGGGCGCTGTAAGGACCGACCAGATCCGCGATCTGGTTGGCGTCCGTGCGCGTGGCACGACGCACCGTGACGTCCGGCGCGCTGGCGGCCCTAGAAAGCGAGAGGGCAGGCTTGGCAGATACTGGGAGATTATGCACTCTGAATGTATATATAAGCAGCCACTCGGACGCAAGACCTTTCTGCGGGGTCGCCCTTGACCGCCCCTGCGCAGGGTCTAT
>JBGTEZ010000343.1:0-5440 GCA_041747535.1 Gemmatimonadaceae bacterium | reverse complement strand
CGTGGTTTCGAGTCAAGGGCACACAGCGCACCAAGTACCTGACCATGCGCGGTGATAAGAGGTACCCCCGCGTATGCCCTGACCGTCACCTCATCGGGTTTCTCGCCGTTGCGCAACGCTTCCGCGACGACGACCTCGGCGCCGGATTTCACGACCTCGGGGCAGAGGCATCCGTCGAGAGAATCCCACCCGGGAACCATGAGTTGTCCGACGCCGGCCGCGCTCTTGATGAATTGCTTGTGCTCGTCGACGAGCGAGAACGCAACCGTTGGAACCCCGAGGAGCTCGACTGCGAGTCCGGTCAGCTTATCGAAGTAGTCTTCGGCGCCGGTGCCCAGAAGCCCGGTTTGCTGGAGAGCGGCGAGCCTTCCGGAGTTGGTTAGGGTCTGAGCTTTCGGCAAAGGCGGGGCGGACAGAGGGGAAATCACTCATAGTAGACTAGTGACGTTGCCGTTCCGCCACAAACCAGGGAGTCAGATGCTGCTGCGACTTGCTCGCTTTTTCTGAGGCCGCTCTCCACGCCCGCGCGCGAGCGGCAGAGTCAGCGTGAACACTGAGCCGACGCCCAGTTCGCTCCGGACCGTGATGTCGGCGCCCATGCCACGGGCCAGGCCCCTGCTGATCGCCAGGCCGAGACCTGTGCCCTCGGTCGTTCTGGTGAGACCGCTATCCAGCTGCACGAACGGCTCGAACACGGCTTCGAGCTTGTCGCCGGGAATCCCCCGTCCGGTGTCTTCAACCTCGATCTCGACGACCCCGGCTTTTTCCGAGCAGCGAACGGCGATGCGCCCGCCCGCGCCGGTGAACTTGACCGAGTTGGACACGAGGTTCACCAGAATCTGCCGTAGCTTGTCGGGATCGGTGCAAACGAAGACGGAGGCGGGGGGCAGCTTGCACGAATACGCCAGTGACTTCGCGCGGGCGAGCGAGCCGACGATCGCGTCGAGGTCCGTCATGAGGGCGCGCACGGGCACGTCGATCACCTCGAAGCGAACTTCCGTCGCCTCGAGGCGGGTGAAATTCAGGATGTCGTTGATGATGCCAAGCAGGTGCTGCTGGCTGCGCTTGATGCGCTGCAGGTCGGCGCGCTGTCCGTCGGTGAGTGACCCCCTCAGTCCCGCGTCGAGGATGTCGACGTATCCGCCGATCGAGTTGAGGGGCGTCCGGAGCTCGTGGCTCATCACCGCCAGGAATTCAGCCTTCGATCGGTTGGCGGCATCGGCGGCGGCGCGCGCCTTCTCCACCTCCATGATCGCGGCTCGCATCTCGGCGTTGGTGAGTGCGAGCTCCTGGGCGAGGTCGCGGGCCTCACTCGTCTGGTGCTCGAGCTGCTCGGCCTGTTCCTGCAGCAGACGGTTCGCTTCCTCGAGCGCGGCCATCCGCGCAGCCGCGAGCTCGCGCTGTCTGGAAATCCTGACAGCGCGGATGACGGCGTTGAGCTTTGAGAGTGCGAATCCCATGTTCGCTCCCCTTCATTGGGGATACCAAGGAGACGACTGTTTTACACCGTCTGACACCGCTTTGAGCGGCACGGTGAGGTTGAGCCCTCCGACGCGCACCCAACGCAGATTTGTGATATCTTCCCACGTATGACGGAGAACAACTGGCCTGAATCCATAGGCGGGAGATGGCTATCGTGCTGGAGAAAAAGGGCAGGGCGCCCAGTGTCGCTCCCCGTCACGACCTCTTAATATCAGCACTTGCTGTGGACCCGGTAGCTCAGTTGGTAGAGCAACGGACTTTTAATCCGTAGGTCGTGGGTTCGAAACCCACCCGGGTCATCAATCCCCTCTGAACGCTGTCCGTGCCGCGACAATCGCCGGCACATCGTCCGTAATCATCCCAGAGATTCCGAGACGCCAGAGAAGGGCAGCCTCCGTCGGATCGTTGACGGTCCAGATGTGCGTTGGCTTCCCCTCCAACCGTAACAGCGTGGCAATCCGCTCGACGGGGAGTGGAAATCCGCGGTAGCGCCGCGGAATGCAGATCGCATCCAGCGCCACTGCCTGGCCAATCGATCCACTTCACGCCCGCCTCAATCAATTTTTCCCGAACTGGGCAAATCCTCTACTACTTCGACACGCTCACCTCTCATCCACAAATTGAAGTCACGAGTTGCACGAACCTCCTCGAATGTGATTATGTCCCCGCGCAATCAGGGCACATGATCGCTTGCTTGTACAACGAGCAAGGGTTCCCCGTATGCGGACGACGCGAACAGATCAACGTGATCAAATGTCCGACAGGGGACACGATTCTTGATAACCCCGGTTTTCGCAACGCGCTGAGAAAGGCTCTGAAAGATTCCCGGGCCGACTCAGTGCCCACCAGCGTAAGGCGCGAGGTAGGTGGGTATGCAGTATTCGACACGACCGGCCTCCGTGTCGTAAGGACAGAAACAGTGTCTACGCCATGTTCGGTCGACTACACTGTACCCGCCAATGCAGTATTGATTTTCCATACGCATCCCTTCAATCCACCTGAAGGCCTTTCCGGACCAGACAGGTTTCCCTCGAACTGTCTAGGCGGTCTCGCTGGGTTGCAATACGATGTCAACTCTTGGGGCGGTCCGAGTCCGGACGATTGGAAGGCTTCCATTAGCACGGGGAAGCCAGCCTACATAATCGACAAGAAACGGATATACGTCACAAATCCGCTAGTGAGCGACAGTACTCAGTGGCGTGCCTCCATAAAACGCTTTGACTGGAACACCAGGAGATGCAAATGGTAGTAATCAAAGTTCCTGCTAACCGGAGAACCTCGATGCGTTTCGTCGCGCTCTTTACCGCGGTCGCAATAACCGCCGGATCGGATTCGGCCCAAGCACAAATTGTTTGCCGTCCTGCCGACGCTCAGACGGCGAACATGATCAGGTATATGAAGGTGCTTGTAGCGGCAACGGTGCCTGCTGATTCTGAGTCCGTCGGAGTGCGCACGGCTTATAAGATTCCGGCCGCGAGTCCGACGCAGGTGACCCTCGTTACCAGCGAAACAAAATGCAAATCCGCTCTGGCTGCGTTCAAATCGAAAGTTCCGGGTCAATCTCCTGTGCCGACAAGAATTTACGTCCTGGCTGTCGGTTCTGTTTACGTCGTGTGGAACCCCCGACAAGGGGTTGGGTCAGAGTGGGCTCCGCACCTTATTCTCAATTCAAAATTCCAATTCTTGGAAGGGTTCGGAGGCTGAGCCAAGGGCTGTCCTCACTCGCCTCGCGAACACTAGCTCAAGCAGAAGGTTGCTTGAGCTAGTTGTTTTGACGTGCTCGTTGGTTCCACGCGAGTCATCAATCCCCTCTGAACGCTGTCCGTGCCGCGACAATCGCCGGCACATCGTCCGTAACCATCCCAGAGATCCCGAGACGCCAGAGAAGGGCAGCCTCCGCCGGTTCGTTCACGGTCCAGATGTGCGTCGGCTTCCCTTCCGAGCGGAGCAGCGACGCTAACCGCCCGACCGGGAGCGGAAATCCGCGGTAGCGCCGCGGTATGCAGATCGCATCCACCTCGACCGCGGGCCATTCCCGCGTTCCAAGAAACGCCCGCGCGATCAGACGCGCAACGCCGCGCTGAGATGGGCCGTGGGCGATTCCCGACCCCCTGAAGATCTCCAGTGCATCCGCATGGAAGGAGTCCACCAGACACCTGCCTGCGGCACCATGCCTTTCGATCAGCAGACGAGTTGGGGCCGAAGCGCTCGCTGTCTTCACTTCGATGATAAGAGGCGTCGCGGGAAAACTCTCGAGTACCTGCTCCAGCGTTGGAATCCGGCACGAGCCTGGATCGAAGCCGCCGGAAATACCGGTGAAGCGGCTGCCGGCGTCGAGCGAGTCCAGGTCGCCGAGCGTCATCGCCGCCACCGCACCGCTCCCGTCCGTGGTGCGGTCCACTGTCGCGTCGTGGATTACTACGATCTCGCCATCCCGGGTTCTGTGCACGTCGAGCTCGATTGCGTCGGCACCCGCGGCAAGTCCAAGGCCCATTGCCTCGAGAGTATTCTCAGGTGCGTATCTCCGTCCGCCCCGGTGTGCAATTACCGGTCGGGCACCGACGTCGAGGAGGACGTTCAATCTCCCTCCGCTTTCGGAGCAACCTCCCCGGCGGAGGTAGCCGGGTCCTCCGCGGCCGCGACGGGCATCGGCGACTCCTGAATCCCGCTCTCGACCTTCTTCATCATCGTCACAAACGACCGCGCGGCGTCCGGCTCGAACTCGGTGCCGGCGCGCTCCTCGATGTAGGCGAGAATCTTCTGCGATTCCCATGCATCGCGATATGGCCGGCGCGTGCGAAGCGCATCGTACACGTCGCAGACGTGAATCAGCTTGCTCGCCTTGTGGCAGTCGCGCGGATAGTGGAGCTTCGGATAGCCGTGGCCGTTGATCATGATGTGGTGCTCGTGCGCCACTGCCGCGGCGAGATCGAGTCGCTTCCCGCTCTCGATGATGAGTCTCGCGCCGTCCGTCGGGTGGTTCTGAATTATCAGCCGCTCTTCGTCGGTGAGCTTTCCCGGCTTGTTCAGAATGTCCGGAGGAATGTTGACCTTGCCGAGGTCGTGCAGGAGTCCCGCGATGCCGAACGTGCGCACGTCGTCGGACGACAGCTCAAGAAATTCCGCCAGGGCCATCGTCAGCACCGACACGTTGAGCGAATGGGTCGTGGTGTATTCGTCGAATTCCTTCAGCTGCAGCAGCGGCAGGATCATCTCCTGGTGTCCGCGCATCGCCATCGACAGTGACTGCACCACCGCCTCGGCTTCCGCGAGCGGAAGCTTGCCGCGGTCCTGCATATCGCGGTGCATCGACTGAATCGACGCCGCCTCTTCGGCCAGCGTGTACGTGATCGTTGCGGCCGGAAGCTCGGTTTCGAGACTTTCCTCGAGCTCTTCCCGGTCGCCCTTGATGCCGAGCGTACCGATCCTGATTCCGAACCCGCGCGTCGGACTTGACTGCGAGGAATCGATGAAGGACAGCGTAATGCGGGCCATCATCTGCTCGAGGAATTCCTCGTACTCTTCGCGCGTGACGTTTTCGTCGAACTCCATGCGCTGGACACCGGCCTGTGAGAGCCGAATGCCCCATTCCCACTCGCCCAGCTCTCGCAACGCGATATCGCCGTAGATCGTTTCCTCGCCGAGGAACGAGAATTGAGGGTGGGGATTCGATCGCTTCAGGTCGAGGAGACTCTGATACGATCGATCGACTGCCCGCTCGCGTGACGGGTGGCCGTCGTCGTAGAGCGCCATCGTCGACACCGCCTGGCCGAACGACACCAGAAACCGCAGTGCCTCACTCATCGCGCGCCCGCGCCGGGCTCGCGCGGACGGCCGCGGTCTGCCTTCGCGCGTACTTCCGGATCCTTGCTGTTCCGGCCGAGGGTGAGGGCAGTCGCTGCCCGCTTATCCTCTTGCCAGTTGGCGGCTATCTCGCCCAGGGCCGCGAGCATTTCCG
>JBGTEZ010000342.1:0-2674 GCA_041747535.1 Gemmatimonadaceae bacterium | reverse complement strand
TCTGCGGCGGAGTCACCCGCCGCGGCGCTTCGGGCCGCTCGCCGCCGGGCGGTGGCCTCGTCGACGAGGCCGGGAACGAGTCGGTTCCAGCGGACGCTTGCGGAGATGCTGTCGGCCGGGGCGCGAACGGGCGCGACCTGCGCGTTCAGGAGTGGCTGCTCCGGCAAGCCAACGAGAAAGGGGAGCACAAGTAGTCGCGTGGAGATTCGCATGGGAGCCTCAGTGTGAGTGCGAGGGCCGCCGGGAAGCCCAGGATCGACCCCGATCGCGGGCCGAAGGCCCAATCTCCAACTCCCTACGCATAACTAATAACTTAGTTTCTACCTACACAGCCAGCCTCTGCTCCCAGGGTCTCCGTGGACGGCACGCTTGTCGCTTGTCCGGGGCGATATCGGATGGCCGGGACCATACTCGTGACGCCGATCTGCGGTTACACTATACGCGACCGCAGCGAGAGCACACGCGGCGCGACAATCGTTGTCAGGTGCGGAAAAATCTCTAGCAACCAATAATGGATCTCTTTTCAGACCCCCACGCGTGGCTGGCACTCGGCACGCTGCTCGCGCTCGAGATCGTACTCGGCGTCGATAACGTCGTCTTCATCGCCATCCTCGCGGCGAAGCTCCCTGCCAATCAGCAGAAGCGTGCGCGAACGCTGGGACTGGCCCTCGCGCTGATCACACGGATTCTGTTGCTGCTGTCGCTTGCCTGGATGATCAGGCTGACCTCGCCGCTCTTTTCCGTGTTTGGCCGAGAGTTCTCCGGGCGCGACCTGATTCTGATAGTTGGCGGCTTGTTTCTCATCGCCAAGAGCACCCACGAGATGCACGGGCGACTGGAGGGAGAGGACGGTGAAACGACTACGCGGGTTTATCCATCCTTCTGGAGCGTGATCGTCCAGATCCTGCTGCTCGACATCGTGTTCTCGCTCGACTCGGTCATTACCGCGGTCGGCATGGTCGACCGGATCGAGATCATGATCACTGCCGTGATTCTGGCGTTAGTCGTGATGCTCGTGGCGTCCGGCACGATCGCCAGCTTCGTGGACCGTCATCCGACGGTGAAGATGCTCGCCCTCGCTTTCCTGCTGCTGATCGGAACGACTCTCATCGTCGAAGGCTTCGGGCAGCATATCCAGAAGGGCTACATCTACTTCGCGATGGCGTTCTCGCTCTTCGTCGAGATCCTGAATCTGAGAGTGAGAAAGGTGTCGGAACCCATCCAGCTGCACAAACAATACAGGGCCGATTCGGAAGGCTGACGCCGCCCGAATCGGCTTGACCGGCCTACCGCGCTCGAATGCGGGGGCCGCGGGCGCCCGCCGGAATTCCGGGTCTGACCGGTTCCCGCTCGGACGCCGGGGCCTGCGCCGCCGGCTCGGAGTCTCCCGGAACCCAGCGTTCGGCCCAGGCGCCGATCTCGTTCAGCGCGCGCTCGAGAGAGTGCCCCTTTTCGGTGAGCTCGTATTCCACCCTGACGGGGCTCGCCGGCAAAACCCTCCGCGTGACCACTCCTTCCGCCTCCAGAAAGCGTAGCCGCTCCGACAGCATGCGGTCAGTAATGTCGGGAACGGCCGCCTTCAGGTGCGCATAGCGGGTGCTACCCCTCAGAAGGGTGCGAATGATGGCGCCAGTCCAGCGCCCGCCGATCAGCTCGACAGCGTGGTGGAACCTGGCGCAAACGGGAGAAACGGGCTCGGCCATTCGGACAAAATAGGTAAAGAGGAACTTGACACAAGTTACTTACTTAAATATACTAACATCCATCCAGTAAGTATACCCCCGATTGGGGACCCAGCGATCTGATCGAGAGGAAACAATGAGCGCAGCAACAGAGACTGCACCGAAGGCCGGCGCAAGGACAGCATGGAAGCTCGACCCTGCCCATACCCTGGTCGAATTTTCAGCCAAGCACATGATGATCTCGACCGTAAAGGGCCGGATCACGGACATCGAAGGGACGATTTACACCGACGAGAAGAATCCCGCAAATTCGTCGGTCGAAGCCACCCTGAAGAGCGTGAGCATCGACACCCGCACCGAGCAGCGTGACCAGCACCTGCGCTCCGCCGATTTCCTGAACGCCGAGCAGTTTCCGGAGATCACGTTCAAGAGCAAGAGAATCGACGGCGATGCCAGGAGATTCAAGCTGACCGGAGATCTCACGATCCGGGACGTGACGCGCGAGCTCACGCTCGACGTGGAGTTCGGCGGTCGTAACCGTGACCCCTGGGGCGGGGAACGCGTTGGATTCAGCGCTTCCGGCAAGATCGACCGGCGCGATTTCGGGCTTCTCTGGAATCAGGTTCTCGAGGCGGGCGGAGTCGTCGTCGGCAACGACATCAAGGTCAATATCGAGGTCGAGGCAGTAAAGGCAGAGTAGTGCTGCCTGAATGACGGCCGCCTGCCGACAGTATGCGTTGACGCCGCGGATCGGCCTTCCTGCCGCCCGCTTCCTCGCCTGCTGTCCGCGTGGATCCTACCTTAGTGCTTCTCTGTAATCCCGGGACCGGAGTAAGGATGGGACGAAGTCTGGTCGTAGCGGCTCTCTGCGTGACGGCGGCTAACGCCGACGCACAGTGCAAGGTGTCCAGCGAAAGCAATGAGGGAAGGCTCCTCGCCTTTTACACAGCTCCGATTGCGTTTTCCCTGGGCACAGCGCCGACGGCGATGCG
>JBGTEZ010000341.1:0-7229 GCA_041747535.1 Gemmatimonadaceae bacterium | reverse complement strand
GGCGCGGACGGCCTCGTCGGCAGCAGGCACCTCTGCCCGCAACCCGGTCAGGCGGTCCTCGAGCCGCGACAGCTCGCCACGCCACGCGTCCATCTCGCGCGATGCATGGGCCACTTCAAGCGTCAGGCGCCGCGCCATCAGCTCGGTATGGCGTTCGGCGCGCTTCCGCTGGCGCGCGAGTGAGCGAACCTGGCTCTGTACTTCGGCGATCAGGTCGTCGATCCGGGAAAGATCGACTGTCGTTTCTTCAAGCCGTCGCTCGGCGCTGCGCTTCCGGTCCCGATAAAGGCCGACACCTGCCGCTTCCTCGAACAGCTCCCGCCGTTCGTCCGGCCGGTCGGACAGCAGTGCGTCCACCATTTTCGATTCGATCACAACGCCCGAGTCGGCGCCGAGTCCGGTGCCGCGAACCATGTCGTGGATGTCGCGCAGACGGCATGGAGCGTTGTTGAGGAAATAATCGCTCTCGCCCGAGCGGCTCAACCGCCGGGTGATCACCACCTCGCGGAACGGAATGTCCAGCGCGCCATCGTCGTTCTCGAAATGGAGCGAGACTTCAGCCACATTCACGGCGCGTCTGGCGGAGGAGCCCTGAAAGATCACCTCTTCCATCTTCGCGCCACGAAGGGCGCGAGCCTTCTGCTCGCCGAGAACCCAGCGAACGGCGTCGGAGACGTTCGATTTGCCGCAGCCGTTTGGGCCGACGATCGCCGTGACGCCCGGCTCGAACAGCATCTCGGTCTGGTCGGCGAACGACTTGAAGCCGTGAATATCTAGTTTCGTCAGACGCACTAAGGCGTTCTCCCCGTCCGGTAAACGAGCACCGGCTTGAGGCCAGCCGCCCGCAATGTTTGTAGCAGCTCCGCCGCATCCTGAGGCCGCGCGAACGCGCCCGAATACAGCCTCGCGCCACCATCCTGCTGAATGAGCGGGTACACCGACACTCCCTGTCCTGCGTATTTCCCGACCGCGGCGGTGACAGCGTCGCCGAGACCGCCCTGGCTCTCGACGCTGTCTACGAGCAGCGCCAATGGCACCCGCAGGATGCTGCCTGCCGATTCGCCGAGAACTTTTGCCGTTCTGAGTGCAAGAAGGAGTGAGTCAGCCTCGGATCTCCTCGTGTAGGCGCCGGCGATCACCTTGTACCAGGTCGTACGCTCCGGGCCGATGGGTGTTGGAGCGACTGTGGCGGAAGGTAGCGATGCCCTGTCTTTCCTCAGCACAAAGTTAGCACCTTCGGGGGTGTTTGCTACAAGCAGCTCGACCGAGAATTCGGTCGCCGCCGCCGAGTCCGCGAGGTTGAGAGGGGGACCAACGAATACCGTGTCTGCAGGCGACGCAACCGGTGGCGCAGGGGCCGGCGCCGCGATGATCGCCGTTGGCGCATCCTCCCGCGGGCGCACACGAAGGAAGACCGCGACTGCGAGGACAAGGGCCATCACCACGGCCACCACGGACACCGGATGCACCCGGCGCCCAAACTTGTGGAGGGGAGTGATGTCGATGTCCCGGAGGAACGGAACCTTGAGCGTTCTCGTTGGCGACTCGACGCGCGCGACGATAAGGGCCGAAGGCGCCGCCGGAATCTCCGAGTCCTTGACGACGACCGCTCCGTCGAGCTGATCGATGAGGACCCCGAGACCCGGGGAATCGCTCCGCGCCACGAGCAGCAGCAGACCGCCGCTAGACCTGAACCCGTCTCCGAGTCGTTTCCACCGGCCGCTCGCCAGAACCTCATGGCTCACGACTTCCTCGGTTCCGCCGGGCGCAACGAACAGATTCTCACTGCCGGCGACCGGTCTCGCGACTTTGTTGAACGACACTCCGTAGAGGATCGTGTCGGAGATCCCATGCGGATCGTCGTCGGACAGGAGCGAAGCAAGCGGGGGAAGATCGCCGACGAGGTCGCCGACGACGACACGCCGGCGGGCGGCTTCCGCGCGCGCAATTCCGAGCGTGACGTGTGCCGCCGCGGCGGGATCGCTGGAGGTGACTACGATCGCGGAATAGCTACCGAGTATCGGCGCGATCTGGCGACCCGCATCCTCCCAGGCTACTGGGCGTCCGCCGGCGACTTTCCCATTCAAGGGGCTCCCTCGTAAACCCAATAATCGCGGCGCGAGGCTTTGCCGATGCGCTCCGCCGCGTCGCGCGTCGGGTAGGGGCCCATCACCACTCTGTAGATTGGCGAGCCCGCGGTATTGGTCGCGACGACGTGCGCGGGCACGCCGTTGACGGCAATCGAGGTGGAGAGCTCGCGTGCTTTTTCCTCGCTGAGCAGCGCCGCGAACGACACCGTAAACCCACTGCCCACGGAGCTCGACGCTCGCGACCGCGCTGCCGAGTCCTGGGGGGCGGCGCGGCTCGAAGTGTCAGTCGCGGAAGGCGTGGAGCTCGCCGCGAGCGAATCGACGAAGGTGCTGTCGTTCGCGAACGTCACCGGATCGTCGATGCCACGCGCACGCGGGCGAAACCCGTCCCAGGCAAAGAAATACCAGAAATCGCGGGCGCCGCCGGCGACGGTCGTCTTGACCTCGAGGCTCTCGGGATCGACGAACGTCACATCTTTCGCGCCCAGCAGGACGAGATTTCCGTCGGGTGTCAGAGCGGGCAGGTCTGCTTCCCACCTCGTTGCAACCGCGCCGACCAGCGTGTTGGTCCCGATCGCGATCACCCACGCCGAGTCCAGGGAGGGGAATCGCGCCAGCAGGTACCTGCCGAGCGCATCCATGCGGAGATCGCCTGGCGACGCCGGGAGGGGGATGCGCACGGTCACCCGCTCGGAGTATCGATCGACTACGGCTATCTCTTGCTGGTCGGCGACCGCGACGTACAGCCGGTCGCCACTCGGCGTCGGCGCGAGGGCCACGACTCCGCCCTCGAACTTTATCGCGCCCACCGGCGAAAAGTCCCGGGCCTTCACGCCGACCAGTCCACTGTCGACCGTGAAGTAGACCCTGTCACCGACCTGGGTGCTGATGCTGCGCCCGCTCAGCGGCAGCACGGTGCTGTCGTCGACCGTTTCATCAGGGGGCCGCAGCTTCCACAGGATGGTCTGCGCGCCCTTGTTGGCGGCGATGATCAGGTCGCCGTTCGGCTGCGCGAACACCCCGCGAGCAGGCACCGATGGCTGGAAGTTCCAGTCAGCGGCGACCGGGTTTAGGCGGGTGACTCCGCCCTTGGCGGTGACGCCGAAGATGTCGGTGCCGTTCGACGAGGAGAGCGAGGTGAGCTTCACGCGCGTCGCCGTTCTGACATCGGTCTCGCGCAGATCGATTCGACCCGGCAGCCCCTTCGCATCGACGAAGGCAATCGTTCCGATTTGCGCATCGAATGCAAGGATGCGCGCGAGCTTCGGAACTTCGTCGACTACCCAGACCGCGGAGTCGAGCCTCGGGAAAAGGTTGACGCGGCCCGTTCCTCCCCCGCGCGGAACGCGAAGGAGAAGATGGTCGGTGCCGCGACTGTCTCTTGCTGCCGGAGTGATGCTTTCCGGCGCGGAGTTCTTATCGGAGCAGGCGCCGCAAACGAGCGCCAGCAGCAGGAGACGGCGCAACGTTTAGAAGCTCGCTCCCAATGAGAACGTCCAGTTCGCCTTCCGCTCGGCGTCCAGCGGAATCGCGTAGTCCCACCTGAGAATTGCCAGGTTGAACAGATTCACCCGAAGCCCGGCGCCCCAGCTGCGCAACGGGAAACGCTGCGTCGTCGGGTCGAAATTCTCCGGCTTCTTGAGGTACGCCTTCTGTCCGTCGCTCCAGGCAAGACCCACGTCGTAGAACAGCAGTCCGTCGACTGGAGGAAGGCCGAAGGCAGTACCGATATCGAACCGGCGAATGATCGGGAAGCGCAGCTCGGCGTTCGCCACCGCGACACGGCTCCCGGCGAGCTGGGTATTGTTGCACGCCGTCGGTTGCCCGATGGTGCTGGTGCAATCGACGAAGCTGAAGTTTGCACGGTCGTAGCCCCGCACGAAATCGGGACGTCCGATGTACTTCTGGAAGAACGTCTCGTCACGCCCGACCGACAGCGACGTCAGGAAGCGGGTCGCAAACGTGAGGCGGTTGAAGATGATCGGATCGTAACGGCGGTAATCGGCGAGGTAGTCGGTAAAAACGAGCTTGCCGAGATTCTGCGAGACCTGAAAACGCATCCTCCGTCCGCTGATCGGTCCTGTCGTGCCGAACAACGAGTTGTCCGATACCCACGCGGTCGTCGGGGTGACGTAGTTGATGGTGGGGAGATTGCCGATGTTCCGCGTCTGCACTTCGTCGCAGAAGCCACCGTTGCTGCAGTCCTGGAAGAGCCTTACCAGGCCCTGGCCAATGCTGTTGAACTGTACGCCGGTCTCGAACCGCGTGAACCGGTTGAACGGATACTGCCCGATCATGAAGACGTTTCTAACTACATAGCGCAGGTAGTCGCCCGTGCACCGATAGAACGTTCCATCAGGACTCTGCTCGCATCCGCCGTCGATCGGGACGTAGATCGGGTCCTGGGAAACTCCGAGCGTGTACTGGAGTCTGCGGCTCAGATTCGCGTAGCCCACGAAAACGCTGGCGTCCGAGATTTTTCCGTAAACGTTCGCCGAGACGGCGATCTGGTGGTTTCCGAGCAGATCGCTGAAGACGAAGGCGGTGCCGCCGGAGAAGTTGCCGTAGTTGGGAGTGTAGCCAACCGACGGATCAGCGATGTAATCGGGGTGGAACGAGATCCGATATGGGTACTCCCTGAATCGCGTGGTATCCGGCAACGCGAAATGCGGATCAGCGTTGAGCGCAGCGACGTTCGCGGGAGCGGTTTCCACCGTCTCACCCGGGGGCAGTACGGACGACTGCCGCGCTCCCGCCGTGCCACGATAGGTCGAGGTCGGCTCTCCGGCGCGCGGCCGCAGCGTTAGAGAATCGAGTCTCCCGCCCGTCGAAGGCGTGTCGATCGGAGTGGCGGCGGCAACTCTCTCGGTGCCCGCCGGCCGATACGCGACGGTCTTCCGCCCGCGCGGGTTGTCGAAAGTCCAGACCGTGTAGTCTCCGCGCTCGTAGTAGGCGAACGCGACCTTGTCCGCCTGCCTCGCCCACGTCAGCGCGGGACTGTACTCGGTGATCGCCGAGACGCCGCCCAGCACGTTGGTGATCTGATAATGCTCGCGGTTCGAGAAGTCGAACAGGAAAATGTTCGGGATTCCACTGCGGTCGGAGATGAACGCCAGCTCCCGTCCATCCGGTGACCAGACCGGGTTGAGGTTGAGCCCGCCCTGGTTGGGGAGCACCTCGATCGCGCCGGACTTCAGGTCGTAAACCGAGATCCGCCATTTGGCCAGCTGGAGAATGGCGAGATTCGTCTCGGGACCGCGGTCGCTCGCGAAAGCGATTCGCTGACCGTCAGGCGACCACGCGGGCTGCAGGTCTCCATACTCGTCGTTGGTGAGCTGGCGAAGGTTCTTGCCGTCGACGTCGACGACGAAGAGATCGCTGATGCCGCCGCGCGTCCCGCTGAAGGCCAGCTGGCGGTCGTCGGGGGACCAGACGGGGCTGGTCGCGCCATCGATCGGAAGCTTTAGATTCCGGACTCTTCCAGTGGCGACGTCGAGCAGGTACAGGACGTCCCTGCCTTCGCGCTGCGCTGTAAAAGCCAGTGTTCGGCCGTTGTTCGAGAACGAGCTCTGCGAGTAAAGGAGTCTCAGCTCCTCGAAATTCGGGTTGGTGGTGCTCTCCACGAGCCGTTTGATGCGCTTGCCCGTGCGCGCATCCGCGAGCCAGAGGTCGATGAACACCTCGCCACGTGTCTCGGCGCCGTTGGAGAGGAAAGCGATCAGTTTGCCATCGCTCGAAAGTGCCGGAGCGAGAAAGATCTGACCGCCGCTTTTCCGCTCGGTGAGCAGTGGCTGCGCGAAAGTGCGCGGGCGATCGAGCTGTGCCGCCTGCGGCAGGTACTTCGCGTTCACGGACTCGCGCCAATCGTCGCTCAGCTCGTGGAGGGTCAAGCCGAGCTGTCGCTGAAACGCGCGCGCAATACCGAGGGTGGTCGAGTTCTGAAGGATCTCTCCGATCGCGGCGTCGCCCCAACGCTGGCCGATGTACTGCCACAGCGACTCGCCGTAACGATACGGGAAGTACTTATCGGGGCGCTCCGTCATCTGCTCGATGGTCGGAACGGTTCCATTGACCGCGGCGTCGCGGAGCCACGACTCCGTCAGCGGGTGGACCGGGCCGATCGCGAGATATTCGGCCATACCCTCCATGAACCAGAGCGGAGGATTCACCTGCTGCAATGTCTGGAGGCCGGCGCCGGCTTTCCCACGCGCAAAAATATCGTACTGGAACTCGTGCACCATTTCGTGCGCGAGCACTCGCTCGAAGCTGCCGAGGTCGCCGGTGAACGGCATGATCAGCCGGTGCCGGAGTCCTTCCGTCACACCGCCAGTGCCTTCGCCAAGGTCGCCGGTGACGTTGTTCTGCCCGAACGCCGAGCGCGAATCGAAGAGGATTATCGGCTTCTTCTCGCGGAACTGGTGATCCAGCAGCCGCGAGAGCCGCGAGTAGGAGCGCTCGGCCATTCGGGCCGCGTCCATCGCGCCGGCCTTTTCCTCGGGATAGTAGTGCACGAGGAAGTGCTCGGTCTCGATAACGCGCCACCTGAAATGCTTGTACTGGACCTGGTTCTGTCCGAAGTACTGCTGCGCGTCCGCACTTGCGCTGGCGAGAAGCAAAGCGGCGAGGGCGAGGTACCGAAGTCTCATCTTCAAATTTACTCCTGTTGGACCAGCGCTACTGCTTCCGCATCGCTCCAGAGCCTCTCGATCTGGTAAAAAGACCGAAGCGTCGGATGAAAGACATGAACCACGAAGTCGAAAAAATCGAGCAACACCCAGCGACCCTGCTGCAGCCCTTCCGTATGGTGCACCGCCAATCCGGCCTTCTTCATTTCCGCTATCACGTGCTCGCCGATCGATCTCACATGTGTATCGGAGGTTCCGCTCGCGATGATGAAGTAGTCGGCCATGTCGGTGACGCCGCGCAGGTCGAGCAGGACGACGTCGTTGGCTTTCATATCCAGGCATAGCTGGCTGGCGCGCTGAACTCTTTGCGCACCTTCGCGGGCGGCAACGGAAGAAAGGGATGTAGCCATGCGGTTGGGCTAATGTGTGAAAGCGATGCTACAACTAGTCGTATGTAGCATACCAACGGTGCGAAAGTTCCGTGAGGGGGTTCCAACTCGCATTTCGCACGCCA
>JBGTEZ010000340.1:0-2643 GCA_041747535.1 Gemmatimonadaceae bacterium | reverse complement strand
CGGCTCGGAGTATCCGGCGGCGCCATTCGGCGATCCCGTGACCGCCCTCGGGCTCGTGCAGAGCGCGAGTTCGAGCGGCCCCGGCGACAATGCCCACATGGAGTCGTTCTTCCACTCGCTCAAGTCGGAGCTCACGCGCGGCGCGCAGTTCACGACCGACGAGGCGCGCCGTCAACCGCGCCCGCGATTAGGACGAGCACGGAGACGCAAGGAATCAGCTGCTCTTGCCTGCCGCCCGATCGCTCTGGCTTTGCCCGACACTTTGCAGCTCGGCATCATCGCCGCTGCCGCCTCTGCCACTCTGACCCTTGTGCGGAGACCCGACTTTATCGGGCATGACGTCTTCTACTGATGAAATTGTTGTTTTGTCATCGCTGGATCCGGACACGGGCTCGATCACGGCCTTCTCGTTCTTGTTGTCGTCGCTCATATTGGCTCCTCGGATTGGACGCGACTGCATGCCGGCCCAGGTGCATGACATGGCAACGAACATGCCGGTACACTGCATATCAGTGTGGTTCACTCAACACGGGAGGCAACATTGGAGCGGGTTTTTTTGACGGATGGGACAGCCTGCTTCGAACGTTCGTTGCGGGCCTCGCCGGTTATGTGTTGCTGGTCATGTTTCTGAGAATTTCAGGTAAGCGAACGCTTTCGAAGATGAACGCGTTCGATCTTATCGTAAACGTCGCACTCGGCTCGACGCTGGCGACTGTCATGTTGTCGCACGATGTTCCGGTCGCCAACGGCGCGCTCGCATTGATACTGCTGATCGCTCTCCAGTTCATCATCACATGGGCGAGTGTTCGAATGCGATGGGTTCGTCAGATTGTGACCGGAGAGCCTGTGATGCTTCTCTATCGCGGCGAATTTCTATCGTCGTCACAACGTCGGGCGCGAGTGACGGATGACGAGGTGCGCGCGGCCGTGCGGGAGAGGGGGATGATGTCTCTGCAAGATGTCGAAGCCGTTGTGCTGGAGACCGACGGTTCCCTCAGTGTAGTTCGACGTGGTGAGAGTAGCGGGAGTTCGAGCCTCGCGTATGTGAAGGGCGGTCCCGGTTAGTTGGCCGCCAGGGGGACGCCGCCGCGGCATTCATTCAGGAGTCGCCATCGCAATCCTGCTTCGCGAAGCCTGTGGGGCACGGCGCTTGCGACTCGACTGAATGGACGACACAGGAGGTTCACATGTCCGAACAGACAGGAAAGAACGCAGCGTCAAACGCTTCCAGGACGCTGATGGATGAATCCACCGGCGACAAATCGAAGAGCGCGGCCGGGAGTGCGCTGTCTCAAACAAACGCACCGGAAAAGGAGACCTCCGAGCAGGCGGCGAGCAACGCGTCCAACGTGCTTCGCGATGGTCGCACCAGCAGCACTTCGAAGTCCGCCGCTGCAAGCGCATTGACTCAGAAGGAATAGCGCCAGACAGCGGGATGTTGCGAGGCGCGTGCGGTACTCACCGTGCGCGCCTCGTTCGCTTGGGGACGTTCCAGCCGACATGCGGCTGAGCTGAGGCGTTGGCTTCCGCTGCCCTCGGATTGGCCGCCAACCCGGGAGACCGCATTGTCCGACGTCGTGGCAATTGTGCTCGCGGTCATCATGGTGGTGCTGGCCGCAACGTTGTACCTGTACCTCACCCGAAGCACGCCCGTGCGCGCCGTGCGCTGGCTCAGCGAGGCGGATGCCGCCGACTTTCGCGCCGGCGAGCCGTTCTTGATCGAGACGCTGCGGCTGCTGGCCGGACGCCGATCGTCCCCGGTCACCGCCTTGAAATTCTCGCCAATGGGGACGAGACCTTCCCACGCCTCTTCGAAGACGTGCGCCAGGCGCAGACGCTCATCACCTGGTAGGTGTTCTGGTTCCGCCCCGGACGCCTTGCCGACGAGCTATTGGCCGTCCTCACCCAGCGCGCACGCAGCGGTGTCTGTGTCCTCTGCTGCTGTCAATCACTTCTACAGACTCACGAGCTGGCTCCCGATTCTGATACCTGGCGTCACCATACTGGGTGCAACGCTTGTCGGGACTCCCACTTTCGCCCCACTCGGCTTAGTCGTGACGGCGCTCATCCTGTCGGGCCTCTACGGAGCATAGCTTCCAGGACTTCCGGTGGAGCATCCCAGCAGCTACATCGCGCCGAGCGCCTCGGCTTCAGACGGATACACGGCCAGTATCGCCGAGAAACCCGATATCTCGAACACCTCCCGGACTGACTGGTTCAGGCCGAACAGACGTAGCGTTCCTCCCGATGCCCGGAGCCGCTTGGCGGCCCCGAGCAACACGCGCAATCCGGCGCTGCTGATGTAATCCAGCTCCGAGAAATCAAGCACGACCTTCCTCGAGCCAGCCAGCACCACGTCGAGTGCCTTCTGAGCCTCCGGCGACGTGGTGCTGTCCAGGCTGCCATTGATGGCTACTATATGAATGTCGCTGCTGGTGCGCGTGGAAATATCCATCGAGATGTCTCCGCAAAGTCGCTTCGCCCTACCCCACCATCAGATGTTTCACTAGTACTACCACGTTGTGCCCGTCCCGGCGCTCGTAGCGGACTTCGTCCATCAACTCCCGCACGAGATGAATGCCGAGTCCCCCGATCGGCCGATCGTCCACCGACAGAGTGGTATCCGGCGCCACCTGTGTGAGC
>JBGTEZ010000339.1:0-8282 GCA_041747535.1 Gemmatimonadaceae bacterium | reverse complement strand
GCCGCGCCGCGAATCGTGTTGTGGCCGAGCGCCACCATGCGGATATCCAGCACCGCGTCACGGCGAACGCGCCCAACGGTCACCGTCATCCCGCTTCCGGCATTCACGTCGCGCTTCGGCTGCGGCCTGTCCGGCGCGTCGGTAACGACGAGCGGCCGCGCCGGGCGGCTCGGCAGGCCGGCTGTCGCAGGCAGCCCTTCCCACGCTCGCATCGTCTCGATGGCTTCTTCCGGCGTTGGCCTGGTCTCGAATCCGATCGTCATGCAGATGGTGTGGCCGTGCTCGACGGGGACGCGATTCGTATGCGCACTCACCTTGAAGGTCGCGTTCGAGACCTCGTCGTCGGCGTAAGTGCCGAGCAGCTTGAGCATCTCGCGCTCGAGCTTCGACTCCTCATCGGAGATGTACGGTATGACGTTGCCGAGGATGTCCAGCGATGGAACACCGGGGTAACCGGCGCCCGACACCGCCTGCATTGTCGACAGGAACAGCTGCCGAATGCCGTAGCGCTGATGCAGGGGAGCGAGCGCAACGGCGGCAACGGTGGCCGAGCAGTTTGCGTTGGTTACGATGGCGCCGTCCCAGCCGCGGTTCCGCCGCTGGCACTCGATCAGCGCCAGATGGTCACCGTTCACCTCGGGAATCACGAGAGGTACGTCGGGCTCCATCCGGAAATTCTTGGCGTTGCTGAGGACGAACTTTCCGGCATTTGCAAAGGCCATCTCCACCTCACCGGCGACGGCCGCATCGAGCGCGGAGAAAACGATGGGCGCGCTCACGACGCCCGGATCACATGCGATCACCCGTCTCGATCCGATCGCCGACGGAGGCAGCTCGCCTTCGAGCCAGCGAGTCACCTCGCCGTACTTCTTCCCTGCCGAGCGCTCGGAGGCCGCGAGCTCCCTGAGCTCGAACCAGGGGTGATTGGCGAGCAGCCGCACAAACGTCTGACCGACTGCGCCAGTCGCGCCCAGCACGGCCACCGGCCATTTCGTGCCGCGCTTTCCGGGAAGCTTCGTCATCGGGCGAGCAGGGTGCGCGCCAGGCGCTCGTAGGCGTCGACGCTCGACCTCAGCTCCTCGACATCGACGTACTCGTCCGGCGTGTGCGCGACGTGAATGGATCCGGGGCCGAAGAGAAATGGCTCGCCCCAGTTGTTGAGCAGCGGGATGTCGGACGTGTAAGCCACGGGACCGGTTTCGAACCCGGGCACGGTCCCGAACTTCCGCGCGGGAATGTGCGACCCGAACTCGACATCAGCCCTTCCACTGGCCCATTCCAGGATCATCTTCTTGAGCGGCTCGACGTCGCCCACGAGCCGGAACATCAGCTCGGCTTCGGCGTGAGCGGGAATGACGTTCGCTTCCGTTCCGCCGCGTATCGTCCCGATGTTCACGGTGGTGTCGCCGAGAACCGGGTCCGACGCGAGCGGCAGCGTGCGGAGCGTGGGCAACAGCTCCAGCATCGGCTCGATCGCGGACTTGCCGAGATGCGGGTACGCCGAGTGTGCTTCACGTCCGCGGGTGCGGAGGGTCACCCGGAGCGAGCCCTTGGCGCCGTTCGCCAGCTTGCTCTCGGTCGGCTCTCCATTGATCAGAAACCTGCTCTTGGTTCGAAGGTTGTTAGCCGCACGCGCACCATCGGAGCCCTTCTCCTCGCCGACTACGAAGAGCACATCGATGCGCTTCTCGCCGTCGTTGACCAGGCGGTCGGCAGCGACGAGCATCGCGGCGGCGATGCCCTTCGCATCGGATGCTCCGCGGCCGAATAACCTGGAGCCCTCGAGCCGCGGCGGCACGTATGGTGGAACCGTATCCAGGTGGGTTGAAAAGGTGACACCCCCGCCCGACCTCGATCCCCAGATGTTGGCGCGCCCGCGACTCACTTCCTGGAGCGACACATTCCAGCCGCGGGCGACAAGCCACCGTGACACAAAATCCACCACGGTCCCCTCGGAACCGGTGGTGGATTGAATGGCCAGTAGCTCGGCGGCCAGCGAGACGACGTCGGTCATGCGCGGAAATTAGCGCCGTCGAGCGCCTCGCGCGTGCTCAGGCAGTGGCGTCGAGCCGCGCGGAAGCAGCCTGAGAAGCAGTCGTCCCCTGCACGTGCTCGACGAAGAGGCTTTGAACGAGCCGGTTTGCTTCTTTCACGTAGACATCGTGATGTCGCTCGCCGGTATCACCAATCTCCTGAAGGCGCGGATTGGAAAGGGCCTTTCCGGCCTCGCGGAACGTTTTGAACGTGTCCTCGGACTGCCGGGCCATCACGATGTCGCCGACGAGGCGGAGGAAATCGCTCTCACGGGCTGAGTCGGCGAGATCACGCGCGACACCGAGAGCGGCTCCAAGGAACTTCTTGCCAGCTCCCGCTTCGGCGCCCAGCTCGCTCTGATACTGCTCGAGCATCCGCTGGTGCAGGCGCATGGCGGGAATGTGGCGAGTGCAAAGGTCACGAAAGCGCGGGTCTTCGGCCTGTCCCTCGTGATCTTCGAGCGCCTTGAGGAAAGTCTGGTGCTGCATCACGGCGTTGTTCACCTGGCTTTTCAGAAAGTCTATTCCGCGGTCCATTTTTCTCTCCGGATTTTAGGGCACTTGGGGGGGCGCGTGGCGCCTGCTGTTCAGTAGCCATATAAAGGCACAAGACGGGCCATTTGCCCTCCCGGAAGAGCGCGTTTTGCCCTTGCATTTCGCGGCGGAAACGTTCGCTCTTTTTCTGCGCTACCTCGGCGGCGTCGGAGCCGCGCTGTCTGGGTGGCTCGAAACCCCGATTGGCTTCCACGACTGTTTCGCAGCATACGACTTCGGCGCCAGCCGACCGTACGCGCGCATCACTCCAGCCGCGACCTCGGACCGGCCCTGTTCCTTTCCTTCCGGCGTAGGAGTCTCCGGGGCCACGACGGTAACGGTACCGGGCATGGCCCGGATGGCTCTCGCGATCGCTCGCGACCGCGTACGATCGCCTGTCCTGAGCGGCATCGCCGTGAACGGAATCCCATGCTGCCTGAGCTGATTGTGCATCACGTTCTGCCAGCGTGCATAGACAACGTCGGTCGTGTCGAGCAACGAGATGACGCGGCCGGCCTGGCCCCCGAGCAAATAGCCGAACATCTCGTGCTCGTTGGGATACGGAATCATCCACTTGCCCTTATCGATCCGGGCAAGGGAGCCTCGCTCGAATGGCGTGGAACGATCTTCAAACTTCGTCGCGGCGATAAGGTCGCCTGACGCCGCCACTTTCGTTCCTTCCGCCTCGATCACCCGCTTGGCGACGTTCACTCTGTCCCGGCCCAGCCCACAGTGGACGTAGAATTTGCCTGTTCCCCTTCGGGCGATCATGCGAATCTTCTGAAGTGATTCGGCGTTATCGCTGACCCACGGCAGCATCGGAGCCTGAATCAGCGTCATTCCCAGCTTCTTCGTCGCATTCTTCTCGGCGCTGATGCCTTCGCGCTCCACGATCACACCTGGGTGCTGAAGCGATATCACCGACGTGATTCCCGCCAGCTGCAATTCCCGCAGCTTTTCTTCGTCAGGGTAGGCGCCGAACATGAACTCGGCTCCTCCCGCTGAGCTCACGCTTCCCGCGTCTCCCCCGCCCGCCACGCCGGCAAGGAGACTGGCCGGGTTTTTCCACAGCCAGGCGGTCGCAACGCCCATGATGGTGAAGACGGCGGCGATCGCCCAGCGGGTATTCCGGTTCCGCGCGCGGAACATGATCCCCACTACGTACCTGGTGAGGATGAGGGAGATCGCGAGATACAGAAGGATGACCACCATGAGCACGTGATCCTGCGATTTCTGCTCCCAGCCGGCGTCGCCCATACCCTCGGTCAGAACTCGTACGGGGCCAACGAGAACGGCGGTACCGAGCACGAGCCCGACGAGGAGCCACATATAAAAGAAAGTCCCGAGAACCGTACCGGGCCCGGGCCGTGGTCGAACCGTGGTGTAATCGCGCTCCATGCCGCTTTCTACCTCTCCCTCGTGTGGTGTCCTATTCCTTCCGTGGAATAAGCAAACGTCCGGCCAGAGGGTCAACCGAAACGGTCAGCGGTGTGCCGGTCAGCAGCTCGCCGTCGGCCTGCGAGGGCATCCACGGCACCGTCTCGACCCTGAACTCGCGACCTGACTTGTAGAACAGGCAGGGGTCGGGGCGGAAATCCTTGCGGACCATTCGCCAGAGTATTCTGAGCGCATCCCAGAGGTTGTTCGGGGAAAAGACGCAGGCGTCGAGCTTGCCGTCGTCGTGGACGATGCCATCCCCGAACGCGACCAGATCGTTGAGCACGGCACCGAAGTTTGCGATGAGCACGGCCGACGCGGTCAGGTCGAATACCTCACCATCGACGGTGAGGCGCAGAGCGAACTTCTGATTTCGGAGCACCGCCTTGTACCCGCCGACGACATAGGCCATGAACCCGAGCCGTTTCTTGAGCTTCGCCGGCGCTTCGGCGATCATGGTCGCGTCGAGCCCTACACCCACGCCGATCGCGAACCGCCGGCCATCTCCGAGACGGCCCAGATCGAGCGTGGCTTCATCGCCGCGCAACAAAACCGGAATGGCCCGCGTCGGATTGAGCGGGATTCCCAGAGACCGGGCGACAACGTTGGCGGTGCCACCAGCAAGTATCCCGATCGGAGGCCCGTGATGCGCGAGCACGCCCAGAACTTCCATCACCGTGCCGTCGCCGCCGAGGGTGAAGACAACGTCGTACTTGTGGGCGTGGGCCTTGGCAAGGACAGCCGCGTGGCCGGGCGCTTCGGTAACCATGACATCGCACTCGACGCCGGCGTCCCGGAAAGCGCGGATCGCACGGTCCCGGACACGAGCGCCGCGGCGTGAAGCCGGATTGACGATGAGCAGAACCCGCTCGATGGTGCCGGCGGCGAGCTTCATGGCGGTGGCGGCGCTCACTCGGTGCTCAGCGCATGCTCGGGGCGGGGATCGAACCCGCATGGGATTTTGTCCCAAGGGATTTTAAGTCCCTCGCGTCTACCGGTTTCGCCACCCGAGCTGGAACGGAGGAGAGAGCCAGCCGGCGCCCTGCTGACCCCGGCAACGAAACAAAGCGGGAAACGGGACTCGAACCCGCGACCCCAACCTTGGCAAGGTTGTGCTCTACCAACTGAGCTATTCCCGCAAACAGTGTCAAACTTACCGGTGGAAAACGACTGTAACAAGCGACCCAGATTCAAGTTGACAAACCCCGAATGGCAATGATAACGTCTCCGCGCGGCGACCGTCGGATCATAGACGAGCGCCGATGTCGTCCGTTCACATCCTGGGGAGAATCTATGCGTCGTAGCCTGGTCCGCCTTTCCACGGTTGCTCTGGCAGTTACGGCTGTTTTCGCCATCCCGGCACCCGCTCAACGGGTTCTTGGGGTCGGCGACGACGCGCTGGTGCTTCCGCGTGGAGTGCTGAGAGTGCGGACGCTCGCTCAGTGGGCGTGGTTCAACGAGCGCTACGGACTGAACACCCCCGGCCGCGCCAACGGCTCCCTCGAGCCCCTCGGAATCGACTTCGCTCTCGACACCGTCGGCGTCCGTGAGTTTCCGAACCTCGACAATGGGCCTACCGGGCTCCAACAGGGCCTACGCACGCTGACGGGCAATCCGAACTTCAACCTTTCTCTCGGGACCACCCGCCTGGATCTGCGCGCGCACGTCACCGCGATCCCGTTCGTGATCGAAGCGGGACTGACGCGACGGTTCTCGATCGGCATCCAGATCCCATACGTCCACACCCGGAACTCCGCTTTCTTCGACGTCAACCCCAACCGGCGCGAAGGAAATCTGGGATTCAACCCGGCGCTGGCCGTACCAGCGGCTCTCACGCAAAACCAGACGATGTTCACGCAGTTCAACACCGCGGCGACAACGCTTGAGGCGACTATTGAGGCCTGTCGAGCAAACCCAGCCGCATCGCCTCAATGTCCGGCGCTTCTCGCACAAGAGGCGAGTGCGCGATCGCTGGTCGCTAGCACACGTGCCTTTGCGGCTGGGGTCAATGCGATCTACACGACCTCTCCGTTCGTACCGATCCGCAATACGGACGCGCAGCTGGCGATCGAGGCCCGCGTCGCCTTTTTCCGCAATACGTACGCGAATTCGTTCGGTATCAACACGATCACTACGACCGGACCGTTCGCGGCGCAGAACACCCTGACGCTGCGCGACGCTCAGACTATCCTCACGGATCCCCGATTCGGCGTCCAGGCCGATCCCATTCGCACCATCGACCGCTCACACGTCGGGGACATCGATGTCGGCGGGAAGTTCCTCATTCTCGACACCTTCGGGAATACGACCAGCGCGAGAATGCAGCCGCACGGTCTGAATTTCCGCGCTTCGGTCGGCGGTGTCGTGCGCCTGCCGACGGGCCAGGCCGAATCTCCGAACAACTTCATCGACATCGGCGGCGGCCAGGGCCAGACCGATCTTGAGGGGCGCGTCTTCGCGGACGTGCTCGTCGGAAGCCGTTTCTGGCAGTCGTTCGTGGTGCGATACAACAACCAGCTCGGCGACGACCAGTTCATGCGCATCACCGACCTGCCAAGCAGGAACCTCGCTCCCTTGTACCGCCGGCAAAAGGTGAAGCGGAATCTCGGCAACATCTTCGAGTTCGAGACTTCACCGCGGGTCGTGCTCACCAATTTCTTCGCGCTCTCCGGCCATTACGTATATCGGAGCAAAGGCGAAGATCAGTACGAGGGGACCTTCGCGATTCCCGCCGCGGTGACTGGCTTCTCCGACATCACTCTCGATGCTTCGACGCTGAACCTCGAAACGGAGACCAAAGAGCACCGCCTCGGCGGCGGCCTCTCGTTCTCAAACCTCTATGACTTCGAGCAGAAGAAGGCGTCGATCCCGTTCGAGGTGACGTACCTTCACTGGCAGACGGTGAAGGGATCAGGGAATGTCGTGAAGGCGTTCACCGACCAGATTCAGATCAGATTGTATGCGAGATTGTTTGGCAACTAGCCAGACTTTTCTGGCGGTAGACATCGGGTTTTGAGTTTACGGTTTTTGGGTTGACGGTTATTGTGTTTGCTGTCAGCTACCCAATAACGGATAACTCAACAACAGATAACTCAAGACCCGTTGTAGTGGTCAACCAATTCCCGCCTCGCGTTTTGAGTTGTGCGTCTTTGCGTCATGAGTTGCGTTGGTTACGCGAAAACGGATAACGCAACAACTGTAAACTCAAAACGCAAAAAGCAGCTCTAAGTCGGCGCCGCGTTCCCGGTCGCAGTCTCGATCAGCTCCCTCGCATGCGCCCGGCTGACCTTGCTCTCCGGATCCCCGCCGAGCATGCGCGCAATCTCGGCGACGCGCGTCGTTCGATCGAGCACCGTGATGTCGGCGGTCGTTACTCCGCTCTTCGCTCCCTTCGCGACGACGATGTGGTGGTGAGCGCGCGCAGCGATCTGCGGAAGGTGCGAGATCGCGAAAACCTGGTGCTCCTTCGCCACGCGCCTGAGCGTATCGCCAACCTGTAAACCAACCCGGCCTCCAATGCCGGCATCGACCTCGTCGAAGATCAGCGTCGGAACCTGATCGACCCTGGCGAGAATCGTCTTGAGAGCCAGCATCACCCGCGACAGCTCACCTCCAGATGCCACCCTCGCGAGCGGACGCTCCTCGTGCCCGACGTTGAGCGCGACTCTGAACTCCACATCTTCTCCGCCCTCGGCCGACGGCTCGCCCTTCGGCGGGAGCGCGACGGAGAATTTTCCATCCGGCATGCCGAGCTCGGGCAACAGGCGGTCGACAGCGGTCGCGAGCTTCTTCCCCGCCGCTTTCCGGAGCGCGGACAGCTTCCCCGACTCGTCGATGAGCCGTGAGCGCGCCTCTCCCTCGCGGGCGGTGAGGTTGGCGAGATCGAACTGCGCGGTGTCGATCAGGTCGAGCTCGGCGCGGGCAGAGCGGCCCGCCTCGATGACGTTTTCCAGCGTCGGCCCGTACTTCTTGAGCAATCCGAAAAGACGGTCGCGCCGGCGGCGCATCTCTTCCAGTCGCGCCGGATCGAGGTCGACCGCGCCCGCGTAGTCTTCCACGCTCCGCGACAGCTCCTGGAGCGCGTAGTAACCCGCGTCGAACAGCTCCTGCATCCTGGAAGCGGCAGGATCGATGCGCTCGATCGCCGTGAGTGGCCTGCGGGCAGCCGCGAGCTGCGTCATGACGCTTGCTTCCTCGCCGGCGAGAAGCTGGCTCAGTCCGGTCGCAAGTGTCCGTAGCTCGTCGGAGTTCTCCAGCTTGCGCGCCTCGTCCTCGAGC
>JBGTEZ010000338.1:0-1802 GCA_041747535.1 Gemmatimonadaceae bacterium | reverse complement strand
GAGCCCGTCGGGGACGATCGTGCGCTGCGGCGGCTGGGGCCCGACGTTCGGCGACGAAGGCGGAGGCAGCTGGATCGGCAGGCGGGCGCTGAGCATCGTCGCTGCGTCGAGCGACGGGCGCGAGCCTGCTACGGCGCTTCTTTTCCCCATTCTTGCAGCTACCCAGTCCGAGGACGTTCAGGACCTGATTCAATGGGCCGCGGGAGCGGATGCGCGCGCGTTCGCATCACTGGTACCGGCCGTGTTCGCTACGGCTTCCAGCGACGCGCGCGCCAGCGCCCTCGTTACGCTGGCAGCCGAGGAGCTCGTGCTTCACATCCGTGCGTTGGCGCGGCAGCTGTTCGGAGATGAGCGCGCGGCAGTCTCCGTCGCGTTGAGCGGAGGGTTGATGCAGCGCGGCTCGCTGCTCCGAAAGCGCCTCGAGGCGCGGCTTAAATCGGCCGTGCCGGGGGCACAGGTTCGTTCGGAAGATGTCCTGCCAGCTCGGGGAGCACTGCGGGCTGCGGCTCGCCGAATTCACCTTCCCACTTTGCCATAACGACCGTAGCCAGGCAGTTCCCCACCAGATTTACGGTCGTGCGCGCCATGTCCATCAGCTCGTCGACACCGAGAATGATGGCAACGCCTTCCAGCGGGAGACCGAAGCTAGCCAGCGTGGCGGCCAGAATCACGAGCGAAGCACGCGGAACCGCGGCGACGCCTTTGCTCGTGACCATCAGGGTCAACATCATGAGGAGCTGCTGCCCCCATGAGAGATCTACTCCGGCGGCCTGCGCCACGAATATCGATGCGACCGCGAGGTAGAGCGTCGACCCGTCGAGGTTGAACGAGTAGCCCGTAGGCATCACGAACGCGACGATTCGGCGCGGCACCCCAATCGACTCCATCGCCTGCATTGCCCGCGGCAGCGCCGCCTCTGACGACGTCGTCGAGAAAGCGATGAGTGCAGGCTCCCTCACCGCCGCCAGGAATCGCCTGATCGGAACCTTGAACATCAGCGCAACCGGGAGCAGCACGAACAGCATCAGCACTACCAGCGCTGCGTAAAGGGTGAGGACCAGCTGCCCGAGGTTGATCAGCACCCCGAGCCCGCTGTGCCCGACGGTCACGGCCATCGCCGCGCCGATCCCGATCGGCGCGTAGCGCATGACTATTCCCGTGAACTTGAACATCACCTCGGCCAAGCCCTCGCAGCCGAGCAGCACTATCTCCTTCGGGCGTCCGCGCACCTGCGACAGTGCGACGGCGAAGAGAATCGAGAAGAACACGATCTGGAGCACTTCGTTGCGGCTCGCCGCCTCGAAGAAGCTTTGCGGCACGATGTGCTCTAGGAAGCTCGTCCCGCTTTGCGTGTTGCCGGCGAGCTTCTGTCCCTCTTCCGGCGAAGCGAGAAGGTTCACGCCGTCGCCGGGGCGGACGATGTTCACCGCCGCCAGGCCGATGAAGAGAGCGAGCGTGGTGACGATCTCGAAGTAGATGATCGACTTGAGCGCGAGCCGTCCCACGCGCTTCATGTCGTCCCCATGACCGGCGATTCCGACCACCAGCGTGCCGAAGATGATCGGCACGATGATCGACTTGATCATCCTTAGGAAAATCGTCGACAGCGGCTTGAGCGCGACGCCGATATCGGGAAAGAGCCGGCCGACGAGGACTCCGATCACCATCGAGATCAGGATCCACTTCGTGAGAGAGATTCGGCGCAGCTGCTGAAATACTATTGCCATCTGATTCCTGTCATTCCTTTATGGCCAGGGGACATGTGATTAACTGGGAATCGCAACTGAACGTGTGGTCAGCAT
>JBGTEZ010000337.1:0-12537 GCA_041747535.1 Gemmatimonadaceae bacterium | reverse complement strand
CGCCAGCTGCGGCTGCACCCCGATCCAGGGGCGGCGCACGACGCCGTGCGCGAGGAGATCGTCCACTACCCGGCGCGCGCGATTGATTGGAATCGCGAACCCAATGCCGACCGACCCGCCGCTCGGCGAGAAGATCGAGCTGTTGACGCCGATGACTTCGCCGGCGGCGTTCACGAGCGGACCACCCGAGTTACCGGGGTTGATCGACGCGTCGGTCTGGATCATATCGACGTAGACGCCCGCGCCTTCGTTCGGCGTCGCCAGGTTGCGGCCGATACCGCTCACCACGCCGGCCGTGACGCTGGGCTCGGTGTTGGCGAGGACGAATCCGAAGGGATTGCCGATCGCGATCGCCCATTCGCCGATGAGCAGATTGTTCGACGATCCGAGCGGTGCAACCGGAAGGTCGCGCGCCTGGATCTTGACCACGGCCAGGTCGTTTGTCTCGTCCATTCCCACGAGAGTCGCGGGATAAGTCGTTCCATCGCGGAGCGCGACGGAGATTCGCGTTGCGCCGGCGAGCACGTGCGCGTTGGTGACGATCGCGCCGTCGGCGCGAACCACGAAGCCGGAGCCGAGGCCGGCGGTGGATCGCTGGCCGGATCGTCCCCCGAAGAACTGCTCGTAGACATCGGCGGGAACGCGCTCCATCACCTCCGTCTGCACGGTTACCACCGAGGGTGAGACGCGGGCGACGGCTTCAGTGATGGCGGTGCGGCGCGACGCCGAGACCGCGTCGCCCTGGGTGGAAAGCTGAACGCCCTGTGCGGACGACGGCGAGCTGGATGCTTCCTGACAGGCAACGAGTAGCAGCACACTCAGCGAGCGGGAAATCGCTCGCTTCATACCGTTGCCCGTGGCTTGGGACGCCGGGCGAGCTCGCTCAGGAACCGATCCACGCCGCGGTCACTGAGCGGGTGAACGGTGAGCCCCCGGAGTGTCTCCGGAGTGAGGCAGACGATATCGGCACCGGCCGTCACGCAATCGGAGAACTGGGTGGCCGTGAGCGGTGAAGCGGCCATCACATCGCACTCTTCGCCTCCCGCCTCGAGCACGTTCTTGATCTCGGCGAGCGTCTGCGCGCCCGACTGCCCGAAGGTCTCGAGCTCCTTGAGCGTCACCTGGACCACCGATGCGCCCGCCTTGGCGGCGATCAGCGCCTGGGCGCCGCTGAAGACGAAGGTCGCGCAGATCAGAACGCCTTCGGCGCTGAGCCGGGAGATCGGGATGAGCGAGTCCTCGACGAGCGGGATCTGGACAACGATGTGATCCGAGATTTTCGCCAGGTCGCGGGCTTCCGAGTAGATGTCGGAAGAAGTAACGGCTCCGACAGGCACGCAGACCGGGAACGCGAACTCGCGCGAGATCTCCTCGAGCCGCTCACGCGTGTCGGCATCGGGCGTGTCGGCGCTGAACGCGATGTGAGAGAAAGCGACCCCATCGGCCAGACCAGTCGACGCGGCGTTCCGGATCTCATCGAGGCTGACGCTCTCGAGATAGATGTTCATTCGGTTTCCAGGTAAAGGTGTCGCGGGTATTCCACTTTCTCGAGGAAGAGAGCGTGGGGCGGGGCAGGCCGTGAAACGTTGGTGTTATCGTTCTCGCCGAGCAGCTGCGCGACCGCTTCGGGCTCGCGCTTGCCTTCGCCGATCTCGAGCATGGTTCCCACCAGAAACCGGACCATGTGGTGCAGAAAACGGTCGGCGGTGATGTCGAAGCGAAGACCGCCCTGTCTTTCGACCCAGGCGGCATTCGATACGGTACAGCGGTGGTCATCGGTGTCCGGTGCGGTGCCTTTCACGGCGAAGGCACGGAATGAATGTTCGCCCTGAATCGCCTTTGCCGCCGTCGTCATCCGACCGAGGTCGGCCCGGTTCCTCCATGCGAGCTCGTGAGCCCGGCGAAACGGCGACGAAGCAAGATCGTCTGTGCCTACGAAGTAGCTGTAGCTGCGGGCACTCGCGCTATACCGGGGGTGGAACTCCTCACTCATTTCGAATGCAGCGGCAATCCATACATCGTCCGGAAGAATGGCATTCATCGATCGGCGTAGAGCTTTCGCGGTCCATTTTTCGGGCACTGCTACTCCGGCGGCCTGACCGCGAGCATGGACGCCAGCGTCCGTTCGGCCCGCTCCGACAACAGCGAGAGATGTTCCGCAAAGCTTTGCGACGGCCGCTTCCAGCACACCCTGCACGGTCCGTTCACTCGGCTGCCGCTGCCAGCCGGAAAAGCGCGCGCCATCATAGTGCAGCACCATCTGCACGGAACGCGACACCATCGCGTGAAATTACCCCAGTGGAAGTCTCTGTCAAGGAACGTAACTCATTGAATATGATTGACTTTAGGCTCGCCGCTCGGCAATGTGGAACATCGGCTCGCGAACCCTCCAGCATCCCCCTCACCTAGTCATGGCGCCACGAACTCTCGGCGGGCTTTCAACCGTACTTGCGGCTGCGGCAAATATCTCCGACGCGCTGCGGGCGCTCTCGCACGACGTCACCGAACACGATCGGAACGCGAGCATTGTGCTTTTCCTGTACGATGCAAAACGCGAAGTCTTCAGCGAGCGCATAATCCCGGCGCTCGACGGCGCAAAAACGGCGACGCTCGAGGTCGCGATCGACCATCTGCCGACCGCCGCGCGCCGGACGATCGCCGCCGGGCGCCAGTTCGCCGATATGGCCGGGGAATCCGGAGATTACCAGAAGCTTCTTGGCGTCGGAGCGTCGCCCGAGGCAGGGGTTCTCCTGCTGCGCGGGCTCCTGGTGGACGGCGAAGTCGCCGCGGTGCTCGCACTCTCCGAATCCAAGACTCGCTTCGGGCAGCGGCTATCCGACAAGCTCTCTCCAGCCGTCGACCTCTTCGCGCTGGCGTTCGCGCGGCTGGCGGAGCGCCGCGCCAGAGAGGAAGCGGTCAAGCAGCTCGAGGATCTGACACGGCGACTGCACGATGAGCACGCCCGCACGGTCCAAGAGCTGGAGCGCAAGCTTTCGGAGGCGCAGGCGGTTCTCAAGGGGAAAGGCCCCGGGGATACGGAGCGAGTCGCGCAGCTCAAGCGCGCGATCGAGGTTGCGGCCGTGGAGGCACGCGCGACCGCCCAAAGGCTAACCGCGGTCGAAGAGCAGGTCGGGGTGGCGGTGAGAAAGCTGGAGAAAGCGCACGTGCAGCTTCACGCACAAGGCGAGGCCCTCCAGAGCCAGAGCGAGCTCATTTTTCGCATCGAGACGATGCTGAAAGGCGCTCCCTCCGGACAGGAATCCCGCAAGGTGATCGAGGGCGTTCTACAGCTCGTCACCACGCGCGCCGAGCACGCGTCGTCCCGATAGACAGCACCTACCGGTGACCGTCCCGCCCTCGAACGCGCTTCAGGGCGCTATCCAGAAGCTCGCCTCACGAACTCCACTCACGGCCGCTGACGCCGAGGGTGCGTTCACGCTGGTGATGCAGGGCCAGGCGACAGCGGTTCAGGTGGCCGCGCTCCTGGCCGCGCTCCGGGCAACCGGAGAGAGCGCCGAAGTGGTCGCGGGGGTCGTGCGCGCGCTGCGTGGAGCCATGGTCACCCTGGCGGCGGTGGATCCCGAGGACCTGGTCGACACTTGCGGGACCGGCGGGGGCTCGGTGGCGACATTCAACATCTCGACCGCCGCCGCGATCGTGGCAGCGGGTGCGGGGGTGCGGATCGCCAAGCACGGCAACAGATCGTTCACCTCGAGGTGCGGCAGCGCGGATGTGCTGGAAGCGCTCGGAGTGACCATCGATGTTCCCGTCCCCGTAATGGAGCGGTCGCTCGCGGAGGCGGGAATCGTCTTCATGTTCGCACCGCTAATGCACCCCGCCATGCGTCACGTGGGGCCGGTGCGTCGTGAGCTCGGGATTCCGACCGTAATGAACATCGTCGGGCCCCTCGCGAATCCAGCTCGGGCAGGGAGGCAGGTCGTGGGGGTCGCTGACCTGGACCGGGCTCCGATTCTCGCCGGCGCACTGCATGAGCTTGGAACGCAGCACGCCCTGGTGGTTCACGGGGAGCCGGGTCTCGATGAGGTTTCCCCCCTCGGTCCCACCCACGTGATTGAAGTGCGGGACGGTTCGATGACCCGCTGGACGATAAATCCGGAGGACTACGGCTTCCGAAAAATCTCTCGCGCGGATCTGGCGGGCAGCGAGCCGGCGGAAAATGCGCGCATCATTACCGACGTGCTGTCGGGGGCCGGCAGTGAAGGCGCCCGCGCCGCGGTCGTGCTCAACGCAGCGGCAGCGGTCTATGTCAGTGGGAGGGTCAGCGACTTCGAGTCGGCGCTTGCCGCCGCGACGAAATCGCTTGATTCAGGCAGCGCCCGCCAGGTGCTGGAAAGCTTGAGGCGTGCCAGCTCAAATCGCGCCGGGATAAGTACTTAGGTACGGCGCCCCTAAAATCTTCGCAGCACCCCTACCACGATTCCCTGAATCGAGATGTCGTTCTCGTGGACGTATATCGGGCTCATGGCTTCGTTGGCCGGCTGGAGCCGGATGCGTCCGTCGCGCTCCCGATAAAACTTCTTGACGGTAGCCGATGTCCCATCGATCAACGCGATCACCATTTCTCCGTTATCGGCGGAGTGCTTCTCGTTGACGATGACGAAGTCTCCGTCGCGGATCTGCTCGTCGATCATCGAGTTGCCGCGAACGCGGAGGACATAGTGATTGCCTCCCCGCCGGACGAAATCCTCAGGAACCCCGATCGATTCAGGCATTTGAATGGCTTCGATCGGCAGGCCGGCAGCGACGGTCCCGAGCAGGGGCAGCGACATCGCCCGCGGTGTCACGGTCGAGGGGAGCACCTCGATCCCACGACTCTCGTTGTAAGCGCGCTTGATGTAGCCTTTGCGCTCGAGGTTCGTGAGGTGCTCGTGCACCGTCGCAAGCGAGTTATAGTTAAACTGCGCGGCGATCTCCTCGAAGCTCGGCGCGTAACCCCGCTCTCCCGAATAGACATCCAGGTAGGTTAGAATCTCGCGCTGGCGTTTTGTGAGCGACATCTCTATTCCCCGGCTGGCTTGAGAAGTACTTCACTAGGGCTACCGAACATTTGCCGAATTCCTACGTTAGCCGAAGATCGACCGAAGCGCAAGCATTCTCTCACTGGGAGCCCCCAACCGGGACACTCGGGGAGCTGGTCGCGTCTGCGGAGGCCCGCGCGAACACCCTCAGGGGCCGGGCTGCTGAGCTTGGTCGCGCGGCGTCGGCGGCGACGGTAGGTCCCGGATTTCGGGCGGCACTCGTCAAGTCGAAGGTGGGAGTAATCGCGGAAGTGAAGCGAGCTTCACCTTCCCGCGGCCCGATCAACCCGGGATTACGTGCTTCGGACCAGGCGCGAGCGTACGAGCGCGGGGGAGCGGTCGCTATCTCGGTGCTGACCGAAGGCACCCGCTTTGGCGGTACGAACGAAGATCTCTCCGCCGTCAGGTCGGGCGTGAAGATTCCAGTTCTCCGAAAGGATTTTCACGTCGATCCGGTCCAGCTGCTGGAAGCCCGTTCGCTCGGCGGCGCGGCCGCCCTGGTGATCGTTCGCGCGGTTCCTCCGGCGAGACTGGCGGAGCTGCTCGAGACCGCACGCGACATCGGGCTCGAGACCCTCGTCGAGGTCCGCAATGAAGCCGAGCTCGGCCTCGCCCTCTCGCTGGGCGCCGAGTTGATCGGGGTGAACAATCGGGATCTCGAGACGCTCGCGGTCGATCTGACGACCATGGATCGCGTCCTTCCCCTCATTCCCCGGTGGTGCGTGGCCGTCGCCGAAAGCGGGATCGTGTCACGCGCGGACATCGAGCGCGCCGCATCGCATGGAGCGGACGCAGTACTGATCGGTGGTGTACTGTCCGCTTCCGGTTCTCCCGAGGACGCGCTGCGCCCTTTGACCAGTGTGACGCGAGTAACGAATGCTCGCAAAAATTAAATTCTGCGGACTTACGAGAGCCGAGGACGCCGCTTATGCGGCGGAGCTCGGCGCGGGTTACATCGGAGTGATATTCGCGGAAAGCCCGCGCCGGCTCGCGCCCGCCGCGGCGAAGACGGTTCTGGCTGAAGCAGGTCTGACGTCCAGGTGCGTCGGTGTCTTCGGCACCAACTCACCCGACGACATTGCGAAGGTCGTCGACGAAGTGGGGCTCGACGTAGTTCAGCTGCACGCCGATCCCACCGGGGCCGACGTGATCGCGGTGAGGGAGCGCTTCAAGGGGGAAATCTGGGCCGCCGTCAGGATAGGTGATTCTCACATGCCGGAAGAAGCGGGGATTCTGCTCGAGGAGGCTGATGCTGTCGTCCTCGATGCGAGAGCACAGCACGTCCTGGGCGGAACAGGACAGGCGCTCCCGTGGACCGAGCTGGCCTCAGACCTCGCGCGCGTGCGCGGAGGCGTTTCCGTCGTTCTCGCCGGCGGGCTTACAGCGGAGAACGTCGGGACGGCCATCCGTACTCTCGCGCCGGACGTCGTCGACGTTTCATCCGGCGTCGAGTCCTCGCCCGGTTTGAAGGACCACCGACTGATGAGAGCATTCGCCGATGCGGTCGCGGGATCGAGAGGAAGCGGGCATGCCCGCTGAGACTCGCGACCGGTTCGGCACCTTCGGCGGCCGGTACGTTCCCGAGACGCTGATTCCCGCTCTCGACGAGCTTGACGGCGCGTTCGATGAAGCGATGCTCGACGCCGCGTTCCGGGCCGAGCTCGACCAGCTGCTGAAGGATTATGTAGGGCGGCCGTCGCCACTCGGAATCGCGCCGAGACTGTCGGAAGTGGTTGGTTGTTCAGTGTATCTCAAGCGGGAGGATCTCAACCACACCGGAGCCCACAAGATCAACAACGCTCTCGGTCAGGCTTTGCTTGCGCAGCGAATGGGAAAACGGAGGATCATCGCCGAGACTGGAGCGGGCCAGCACGGAGTTGCAACCGCTACCGCCTGCGCGCGATTCGGTCTCGAGTGCACCGTGTACATGGGCGAGGAGGACATGAGGCGGCAGCAGCTCAACGTCTATCGGATGCGACTGATGGGAGCTACCGTCGTTCCGGTTCTTTCAGGGACGCGGACCCTCAAGGACGCGACCAGCGAGGCGATCCGCGACTGGGTAACCAATGTTGAGGAGAGCTACTATATCATCGGCTCGGTTGTCGGACCCGCGCCCTATCCGAGGATGGTGCGCGATTTCCAGGCGGTGATCGGGCGCGAAGCGCGGTCACAGATGCTCGACTCGGCTGGGAGGCTTCCGACGGCGGTGGTTGCCTGTGTCGGCGGTGGATCCAACGCGATGGGGATCTTTCACGCCTTCGTTGACGACGCATCCGTCGAGCTGATAGGCGTCGAAGCGGCGGGGCGCGGCCTCGACACCGGTGAGCACTCGGCATCGCTCATGAGAGGAGTACCCGGCGTGCTGCACGGCTCGCTGAGCTATCTGCTTCAGGACGAGGAAGGCCAGGTTCATCCGGCGCATTCGATCTCGGCGGGACTCGACTACCCGGGCGTCGGGCCCGAGCATTCGTATCTCAAGGATTCCGGCCGGGCGACCTATGTGTCGGTGACCGATGACGAAGCCGTTACGGGGTTTGGATTACTGAGCCGTCTCGAGGGGATTATCCCCGCTCTGGAAACGTCACATGCCGTCAGCTGGGTCGTCAAGGAGAAGGAACGGTGGCAACGCAACGACGCTGTGCTTCTATGTATTAGCGGCAGGGGCGACAAGGATCTCGCGCAGATAACGGAAATGGGACTACTCCCCGCATGACAGCATCGGTACCACCGAAGGCCGAGGATGACGAGCTGGACGAGCCGTCGTTCCCGATCGCGTTCGTCACCGACTTGCTGAAGGCGTTCGTCAAAGCGATGCGCGCGCATCAGCTCTATCTCGCCAATAACCCGATGCACGCCCGCTCGCTCGAGACAGTGAAGCAGGCGTTCGGGGCACTGTGGAAACAGACGGACGCCATCGATCTCCAGATCACCGAAACGCAGCTCAAGTGGGAAGGGCGCGTCGTTCTCGAAGAGGGCGAGCGGACCAGCGACAACCTTGCGTGGCTGTTCTACAAGGACGGCATTCGCGAGCTGACGTTCATGACGGGATTCGAAGATGAGGATCTCGGCAGTCTCTTCGATCTCATGCAGCGCGTGCGGCGCGCTGGAGCGGACGACGACGATCTCCTGACGCTGATGTGGGAGCGCGAGTTCGCGTCGATGCGCTACAAGTACGTCGATCTCCTCGTCGAAGGCGGACAGGCAATCGAGTCGATGGAGCGGTCGGAGCAGAAAGAGAAGATCCTTTCGCCGGCCCAGGCGGAATCGGCCGAGACAACGAGCTCTTCGGTTACGATGAGCGACTTCGACTCGGCGCTCTACTTTCTCGACGATAGAGAAGTGGAATACCTCCAGACCGAGATCAAGCGGGAGTTTTCGACCGACTTCAGGCCGGCGGTGATCGCATCGCTGCTCGATACCTTCGAGACACAGAAAGACCCGACGGTGCGCGAGGAGATCTGCGGTCTCCTCGACTATTTCCTGCTGATCCTTCTCTCCACCGCGCAATACCGGAACGCCGCTTACCTGTTGCGCGAGGCGACGGTCACATCGACTCGCGCACCGGATATTCTCGAGCCGCAAAAGGAGCGCCTCACCCAGCTCGGGGAGCTGATGAGCGATCCGAAGCCGCTCGGCCAGCTTCTCCAGGCGCTCGAGGACACTCCTCTGCGGGCGCCGCAGACGGAGCTCGACGAGCTGTTCGCGCTGCTGCAGCCCAGAGCCCTCGAGACAGTTCTCGGGTGGATCGCGCGGAGCAACAACACCGAGCTGCGAATGCTGCTCGAGCTCGCAGCGACCAGACTGGCGTCGGCCAACAGCGCGGAGCTGATACGTCTGATTGGCTCCGACGACGAGGCGGTGGTGCTGCAGGCTATCCGCCGCGCCGCCGCGCTCAAATCCCCGGCTGCTGTTCCCGCGCTCGGAAAGATGCTCACTGTCGGTGAGCCTGAGATGCGCGTTGCAGCGGTGAATGCGCTGACCGAGATCGGATCACCCGGCGCGATGCAGGCACTCGAGCGCGCGATAGTAGACGAAGACCGGGAGGTGAGGATCGTGGCGGTTCGCGCGCTGGGCGCCAAATCGGTGCGTAGCGCGCTGCCCCGAATCGAGGCGGCGATCAAGGGAAAGGATCTTCGCGACAGCAATCTCACGGAAAAAATGGCGTTCTTCGAAGCCTACGGCATGCTCAGCGGAGATCCGGGCATCACGCTGCTCGATGGTCTGCTGAACGCGAAAGGGTTCATGGGAAAGCGCGATGACTCGGAGATTCGCGCGTGCGCCGCGATGGCGCTCGGCAAGATCGGTTCGCCGAAAGCGATGGAGTCTCTGAACAAGGCGGCAAGTGAGAAAGATGTGATCGTCCGGAACGCCGTGAGCCGTGCCATTCGCCGGTCACCAGCGTGAGCGGTGGCGGCGGAGGCGGCGAATGGGCCGGAGAAGAGAAGAAGTCCAACACGGGCATCCGCCGCGGCGGCCGCAACTTCATGGTTGCGTTTCACGCCGCCCTCCGGTCGATCAAGCTCTATCCACTCGAGCACAGCGCTGTGCAGAAGTCGCTCGCGGAGCTCGCCCAGGTCGCGGAAGAAATGCGGGGGGAAGAGGGCGACCTTGAGTTCCGGGTCTCCGGTGAATTCATCTTCATCAACTCGACCCGGCTTCGCCTCGATCTAAGCAACTACGCGACATTCGGACACATTCTCAGTCTTTGCAAGGCAGCTGGAATCGGAGCCATTCACGTTGGCGCGCGCGGGACGGCGCGCGACTGGGCGCTGCTTTTGTCACTCATGGGAGGCGAGAGCAAGGTCAGTCCGGCCGAGCGGCTGACCCAGATAATCTCGCGGCTCAAGGAAGCGAAGATCGAGCTCTTTCAGCTCGATCCGCCGCTGGAGACAGAGAGCGATCAGCAATTCAACGAAGAGGCAAAGGCAGCAGCGAATCGCACGTACTCGCAGTCTGTCGCGGTGACGAAGGACGTCATCAACTCGGTCCGCATCGGAAAGACTCCGAACATCCGAAAGATCAAGCGCGTGGTGCAGGGAATCGTCGACCAGGTTCTCAACGAAGAGACTTCGCTGATCAGCCTGACGGCACTCCGTGACTACGACGAGTACACGTTCACCCACTCGGTTAATGTCTGCATCTTCTCGGTTGCGCTCGGACGACGCCTGGGAATGACCAAGCTCCAGATGTACGAACTGGGTCTTGCCGCCCTGATGCACGATATCGGAAAGTCGCGGGTTCCCCTCGACATGCTCCAGAAATCGGGCGAGCTGACGGATGAGGAGTGGAAGTGGATGGCGTCACATCCATGGCTGGGTGTGCTGGTGCTCTTTCAGTTCCGCCGCCAGCAGGAAGAGCTCTCCTACCGCGCTATGACCGTCTGCCACGAGCACCACATGAAAATCGATCTGACCGGCTACCCAAAAACGGTGCGTCCGCGCCAGATGAGCGTGCTCAGCAAGATCGTCACGATCACAGACGGTTACGACGCCGCGACATCTCGCCGCACTTATAACACCACGCCGCTGACGCCGGCGGCGGTGCTGGAAGAAATGCGGGACAACCCACGCCGCGGCCTGGACCAGGTTCTCGTCAAGGCTTTCATCAATCTGCTCGGCATTTACCCGGTCGGCACGCTGGTGGTGCTCGATACCTTCGAGCTCGCCGTCGTCTACTCCACCAACCCGAACCCCGACGCGTTGTCGCGCCCGGTCATCAGGATCATCAGTGACGCGCAGGGCAACATGATCAGCCCGCCGCTGGCCGTCGATCTCGCGATTCCTGAAGCGGGCGGCCAGTTCGCGCGCACAATCATCAAAACGGCCGATCCTGACCGCTATGGCGTCACCGTCGGCGACTATCTCACCTAACGCGATAGCGCGGCGCTTCGACGCGATTCGGAGCGCGTCGGGCCGTGCCCTCGTTTGCTACCTAACCGCCGGGCATCCTGACCTGGCGCGGTCGCGCGATGCGCTCCGTGCCACCGACGAAGCCGGGGCGGACATCATAGAGGTTGGGGTGCCGTTCTCGGATCCAATTGCCGACGGGCCCGTCATTCAGAAAAGCTCGCACCTCGCCCTCGCGAATGGGATGACGTACGATCGGGCGCTCGAGCTCGTGGCGTCTGCCCGGCTGAAGGCGCCGGTGGTGCTGTTCTCCTACCTCAATCCTGTTCTCGCCGCAGGTCCGGACGCCCTGGCGCGCGCGGCCGATGCGGGCGTCAGCGGAATTCTCATTACCGATCTGCCGGTGGGCGCCGATTCTGCCCGCGAGGAGTGGCTCGCATCGAGCTCTCTCGCGTTCATCCGGCTCGTCGCGCCCACTACTCCTCGCGCGCGAATGGCAGAGATCGCGCGGCACGGCAGTGGCTTCGTGTATTTGATCAGTCGCCTGGGCGTGACAGGCGCACAGGAGAGTGTCGCATCAACCCTGCCCGAGAGTATTTTGCGGCTTCGGTCCGCCACGAAGCTTCCGATTTGTGTAGGCTTCGGGATCGCGACGGCGGAGCAGGCGCGGGCGGTCGGCCGTCTCGCGGACGGAGTCGTGGTCGGCAGTGCTCTGGTCCGCGCCGCCGAGGACAGCGCTGAAGCCGTGTCGCAACTTACCCGCAGCCTGAGGGAGGCCCTCGATGGCTAGCAACAAGTCTTCGATCAGCGACGTCGTCACCCTGAAGGGGATGCGCTTTCATGCGCGCATCGGCGTCCTGCCCCATGAAGCGGAGATCGCGCAACTGGTCGAGGTTGATGCGTCGCTCTGGGTGCGGCGGGGCGACACACACCTGACGTTCAGGGACATCGTCGACTACCGTCGCGTCTACGAGCTCGTTGCGGATGTGGTGACCGGCGGCCACATCAATTTCCTCGAGGAAGTCGGCGAGCGGATAGCCGAGCGCGCGCTGGAGCTGCCACTCGTCGAGCGTGTCGTAATCGCTGTCCGGAAGCCTCATGTCGCGCTCCCCGGCCCGCTCGCCTACGCCGAGATCGCCATCGAGCGAGAGCGTGTGTGAAAGACATCGCATATATAGCGCTCGGCTCCAACATTGGCCGGCGTGAAGTATTTTTGGCTGATGCGCGAGAGGCAATAGCTGCGCTGCCACACACCACCGTTCTTGCCGAAACGGAGGTGGCCGAGACGGCTCCGATCGGTCCGGTCGCACAGAGCCCCTTCCTGAATCAGATGATCGCCGTCGAAACCGAGCTCTCGCCGCAGGACCTACTCTCCGCGCTCCAGGGCATCGAGCAGCGCGCCGGGCGCACGCGTGATCTGCGCTGGGGCCCTCGAACGCTCGATCTCGATATCGTGCTGTTCGAGCAGCAGACGGCCGCCGCGCCGAATCTGTCGCTCCCTCACCCCGAGCTGCCCAATCGCGATTTCTGGCTGCGAGACCTGGCCCTATTGCGGGCATCAGCAGTTGGCTAAGCCAACGTCGGAAGCGAGGCCGGTTTCGATCGCGGAATTCGCGGCGCGCAAGCGGAAAGGCGAGAAGCTGGTGATGGTT
>JBGTEZ010000336.1:0-7742 GCA_041747535.1 Gemmatimonadaceae bacterium | reverse complement strand
TGCAGACGTGCAACCGACGCACGCGCAGCCCTCGAAAGGCGGACTGAATCCGCCTCGAGCGTAGCAAGCCTCAGCGATCTATGCTCCAAGGCGTCAAGACCCGACGCGCTCGCGAGCGCATCCTCCAGCGTTTGATTGCGCGCCATCATCTCGTACTTCCAGCTCGGCGAGTCCGTAATCGCGTCGAGCAGCCTCGCCTGCGCCGGACCGGTCGAGTAGAAACGCAGCCTGAATGACTGCGTGACGTTCCCGGTGAGATCGGCGAGCCTCTCATCCTCCTCGGCAAGCCGCGCGCGCATCAGCGCCCGCCACGCCGCAGGCACCTGCTGACTCCTCATGAGATTGGAAAGCGCACGCACCTGCGCGTACTGCGCGAGTCCCTCGTTCATTTCGCTGGCCCGGTCGAACTGGGCGTACGTATCGTCGAGCCGCCGGTGCCGCGCTCGCCGCACTGCAACGAACTGCCGCGCGAGCTCACGTTTTCCTTCCATCGTCGGGGCGCGCAGAGCTCTAAGCAGCAGCTCGCCCTCGCGCGCGAACAACATCTCGTTCTCGACGTCGAACACCGGATAGCTCGAGACGTAGAACGCATTCTCCTGCCGCCCGAAACGCCGCCCCGGCTTCACCGACGCCGACTGGAAAACGTGAAATGCTTCATGGACCACGGTCGGCAGAACGATCGACGGATCGAGCGAAGATACGACCACCTGCGCCACCGGACGCCCGCCGATGCTCGAGCCGGTACTCGCTGCTCCCAGGTCGCGCTGCTCGCGCCACGCCGCGTTTTTCACCCCCGCAATCGGCGCGTATCCCTCGGGCACAGCGCCCGGCCAGTTGAATAGAATGGTCCCATGGGTCGGGAGCACGAACGCCACCGGAATGGTGTCGGCCTTGAATCCCGGCCAGATCGCGCCCGATCGCGCATGACCCAGGTGCTTCATCATCAAGTCGAGTCGCGCAACCGTGTCAGCCGGCTGCGCACCCAACCCGCTCGCGGCAAACGCCAACGATATGACCGCAGTTCCAATGCGTTGCATCAGTCTCTCCCAATAGCCGCCCGAAGCTGGCTACGATGACGCCCCGGCGCATATTTCAGGATGACATGCATGCCGGCACACGAACGTCCCACAGCCAGAGCGTGAAAGCGAATCGCCTCACGTTGGACATGATTGTCCTCGTACTGGTTGCCTGCGGCGCAACATTCGCCGCTCCGACCGCGCAAAGCCAGGCCGCGCGACCCACCGTGATCCTGCTCACCAACGCCAACGTCGTCGACGTCGCCAGCGGCAGGCACTGGCCAAAAATGTCGATCCTCGTTCGCGACGACCGCATCGCCGAGGTGAAACCGACCGGCGCGATTCGACCGCCCAGCGGCAGCCGAACCATCGACCTCGAGGGAGCCTGGGTAATCCCCGGCTTCGTGGACATGCACTACCACGTCGTCACGTCGGCGATGAGGTACCGGCGCGTCAACGCCCAGCTGGACAGCACCTACGACCGCTCGCTCGCCGAGCGGCTGCTGCGCGTCGCGCTCGGCGCCGGCATCACGACGATCCGGGATCCGGGAGCATCTCCCGCGTCGGAAGGCATAGCGCTGCGCAAGGATCTCCGCGCCGGACGCATCACTGGGCCCGACCTGTTCGTCGCCGGAGAATTGATCAATAACCCGCGCCTCACCGACGACGAGCTGCGTGATATTGTCCAGCGCCAGGCTGCCCAGGGCGTGGACTACATCAAGGTGTATTCGGGTCTCAACGCCGCTCAGGTGAAGGTGGTCGCCGACGAAGCCCACCGTCACGGCAGGAAAGTCATCGGCCACCTGCAGCGAACATCGTGGACCGAAGCCGCCCGCGCCGGAATCGACTTCATCACACACGGCGCGAACTGGCACCAGTCGTATCTCCCCGCCGAAAAGCGCGATGCGTTTCTCGCCATTCGCGACATGCGGCAGCGCATCGCGTGGTACGAAGGCCTCGATGTCTCATCCCCCGCCGTCGATACGATGGTGCGCGAGATCGCCGCGCGCGGCATCTCCATCGATCCGACTCTCATCGCGTATCACACCAAGTTCTTCTGGGCGGACTCGATCTATCAGCGACACCGCGCGCGCTCTCTCGTGCCCGAGCTGCTCGAGAACTGGAGCGTGCTCGGGATGCCGACGTCGTCGTGGACGCCCGACGAGTTCCATCGCATGCGCGCGGCGTGGCCCACGCAGCTCGCGCTCGTGCGACGATTGCACGAGGCGGGCGTGCTGCTCACCGCCGGATCGGACCTCGCGAGCCCGTGGGTGATTCCGGGAGTCGGGTTCCACCAGGAGCTCGAGCTCCTCGTCAGCGCCGGGCTCTCTCCGGCGGAAGTCCTCCGCATCGCGACCATGAACGGCGCGAAAGCGCTCGGCGTCGACAACGATCGCGGACGGATCGCGACCGGGCAGCGCGCCGATCTCGTTGTGCTCGGCATCGATCCGCGCCGCGACATTACGGCGATCCGAAAGATCCGCCTTGTGATGAAGTCGGGTGTGATTCATTCCCCCGGCGAGCTCGCGCGGCCCCGCTGACGGCAGCCTAAAGGTCTTGCCTCGGACAGATTGGTTGTCCATCTGGGCAATTACCCGGAGCCCGCTGAACGAGGCGTTGTTCGCCGCCGTACATGGCGTCGCCTACATTCAAATTCATGACGGGGACAGCCGAGGTGACGCGCGGTCATCAGGACCGGAACAGGCGGGCTCCAGCCCAGCGATTCGCGCGCAACGCTGTCGCTGCCGGGGTGCTGATCGTCGTCCTCGCATTGAGCTTCGGCGTTTACGTCCGCCGCGAGGAGGCCGTCGATCAATTCGCCCAGGCCCGGGTCAATTCGTTTCTTCTCGGCGAGGAGCTGCGGCAATCCTCCAACGACCTCACGCGGATGGCCCGGTTGTTCGTCGTTACCCGCGACACCGTCTATATAAGACGTTTCAACGACATTCTCGCGATCCGCGAAGGGAGGCTGCCGCGCCCAATAAGCTACTCCAACGGGGGCTGGTACCTCCACGAGCTGACGCGCACGAGGATGACCACTGAGCGGCAGGCTCCAGCGGCGCTGCTCGACCTCATGCGCGGAGCCGGGTTTACGCCCCGGGAGTTTCAGACGATCGCCAGGGCCCATGCGATCTCCGATTCGCTGACCGCAACCGAGTTCCGAGCGATGGAGCTGGCGGCTGCCGGAGGCGGAGACCGGTTGCGCGCCATCGATATGCTGCACGACGGGAGCTACGGCGCGACCAAAGCCGCGATCATGGACTCGATCGGTGTGTTTCTCGCCGCGGTCGACCAGCGTACTCTCGCGGCCGTGAATCGGGCGCAGGCGCAGGAGATGACCATGCGGTGGGTGTTCGCCGCGCTGGGAATTCTCCTGTTGATAACTCTGTGGAGGACATACGCCGCGCTGCGTGGAACGATGGGTGGCTCCGTGACAACGGTTCACCGGCGCATCAAGGCCCTCGGTAGCGGGGACGCTCCCGAAACCCGCGAGGAGAAAGGTCCGCCCAACAGCGTGCTCGGCTGGTTATCAGAGGCCGACGCCAGGCTCGCCGATACCATGCGCGAGCGCGCAATGGGCGACGAAAGAATGCGCGCCGTCGTCGAGAGCGCGCTCGACTGCATCATCTCCATGGGTGCCGACGGGCGCGTCATCGAGTTCAACCCCGCCGCCGAGCGGACTCTTGGATACCGGAGAGCGGATGTGCTCGGGAAGAGTCTGGCCAGTCTCATCATTCCGCCACGGTTCCGCGACGCGCACGAAGCAGGGCTCCGCCGCTACCTCGCCACCGGCACCGGCCGCATCCTCGGCCAGCGCATCGAGATGCCCGCCCTTCGCGCCGATGGAACGGAGATTCTCGTCGAGCTCGCGATCACCCGCATTGGATCGGAAACACCGGCGGTGTTCACGGGATTTCTGCGCGACATCAGCGACCGAAAGCGCGACGAAGAGCGTCTCCGCCAGCTGGCTTCGCTTCTCGACCACGCGCAGGACGCGATCATCCTCAGGACCCTCGATAACCGCATCACCTTCTGGAACGAGGGAGCCGCGCGACTCTATGGCTGGAGCGCGGGCGAGGTGATGGGGAGGTCGGCGTTGGCGCTCTTCTACAAGGATCCCGGCGCGTTCAACTTGGCATCCGAGCGCGTGACGAAGGACGGGCTGTGGGTCGGCGAGCTCGACAAGCTGGTGAAGGATGGCGGTATCTGCACCGTTGAAAGCCGCTGGACGCTCGTGCGCGATGCGGCTGGAACGCCCACCAGTGTCATGGTGATCGAAACCGACATCACCGACAGAAAGGATCTCGAGCAGCAGTTTCTCCGCGCCCAGCGGGTGGAAAGCATCGGCACGCTCGCCGGCGGGATCGCGCACGACCTCAACAACGTGCTGGCGCCGATCATGATGTCGATCGACCTGCTCAGGCAGACGGTCACCGGCGAGGAAGATCAGGAGCTCCTCGATGCGATCGCGATCAGCGCGAAGCGCGGCGCCGAGATGGTGTCGCAGGTTCTTTCGTTCGCGCGCGGGATGGGGGGACGCCGGATCGCCGTGCGGGCCAAGCACCTGATCGGAGATGTCGAGCGGATCGTGACCGACACTTTTCCCAAGAACATCGACATCAGGACGCTGGTGAGACCCGACATGTGGACGATCGTCGGCGATCCGACGCAGCTGCAGCAGGTGCTGCTCAATCTCTGCGTCAATGCGAGGGACGCGATGCCGGACGGCGGGCAGATCTCGATCACGGCGGAGAACACGGCGGTGAATGAGGAAGACGCCGGACCGGCCGGCGCGGCTCCGGGCAATTACGTGTGCATCGAGGTAGAGGATACGGGTGTGGGGATTGCCCCCAACGTCCTCGGCAGAATCTTTGATCCCTTCTTCACCACCAAGGAGATCGGGAAGGGCACCGGGCTCGGCCTGTCCACCTCACTCGGAATAGTGACGAGTCACGGCGGCTCTCTGCGCGTCGATTCGCAGGTGGGGAGGGGCACGCGATTTCGCATTCTGCTGCCGGCCCAGGTGGATGCGCCAAGTGAGAGTGCCGAACTGCGCGAGCCCGCGCCCATCCGGGGGAATGGTGAGACGATTCTGGTGGTGGACGACGAGGCGTCCATCAGACAGATCACCGCCCAGACGCTCGAAGCGTTCGGCTACCGCGTGCTCACCGCCGCGGACGGAGCGGAAGCGATCGCGATCTACGCCGAGCAGCACGACACGATCGCTGTCGTGCTGACGGACATGATGATGCCCGTCCTGGATGGCGCCTCTACAATTCAGGTGCTGCTCAGGATGAATCCCGAGGTGCGCATCATCGCGGCGAGTGGAGGCACCGCCAATCGCGCGCTGGCGAGCGACTCGGACAAGGCGGTGATGCAGTTTCTGTCGAAGCCGTTTACGGCGGAGACGCTGCTTGCCGCCCTGCAAGCCGTGTTGAGCCGGCGATAGCGGGCCCCGATAACGCCTCGGCGCGACGGTCAGCTCGTGATGCCGCCTGGTACCCCCTTGCGGTTGGAGGGACGAAGCTCCGCGTCGAGCTCTCGCCCCAGGCGGATGACGAGATCAGGAACCATCGCGACGTCTTTCAGCGTCGTGCGGAAATTCACGATGCAGACACGGAGCATGTAGCGGCCCTCGAGAAACGCGTTCGACAGAAACGCCTCGCCGCTCAGGCGGATGGCGGTGACGATGCGCGCGTTGAGGTCGTTCAGATAATTGGTGAGCGCGCCGTCGTCCGCCGCGCCGCGCAAATCGTGCGGCACGTACCTGAACGTCGTGATGCTGAGCGACACCGTTCCCCGCTCGAGCGAATCGTGGCCCCCGATCATCTCGTGGAGCCGGTGCGCGAGCGCGATCTCGTCGGCGATCATTCTGCGATAGCCGTTCGCTCCGACCTGCTGGAACGCGAGCCAGATCTTGAGCGCGCGAAATCCGCGTGAGTTCTGCGGCCCGTGCTCGAAGTAGTTCTTTACCTCCTGGCCCTCGTTGTCGTCGAACTGGTAGTAGTGCGGCTTGAAGGCGAAGGCGTCGCTCAGCGCCGAGGCGTGCCGGGTGAGCAGGCACCCCGCCTCGACAGGGCTGTAGAGCCACTTGTGGGGATCGATCGCGATCGAATCCGCGAGGCGGAGACCCTTGAGATCGTCAGTGGCGTCCGCCAGCGCGACGGCGGGCGCTCCGTACGCGCCGTCGACGTGGAACCACAGGTCGTACTTCCGGCAGATTCCGGAGATGGCCGGAAGCGGATCGATCGCGCCCGTACCCACAGTGCCGGCTGTTCCGACTACCATGAACGGCGCGAGCCCGGCGGCGACGTCGGCCGCGATAGACTCCTCGAGAAGGTCGGTGCGCATCCGCAGCTCGCGGTCGGTGGGAATCCAGCGCACCGCGGAAGTGCCGAGCCCGCCGATGTCGGCGGCCTTGTTGACCCAGGTGTGGGTTTCCGTCGAGGTGTAGAGAACGAGCGGTTTCGCATCTTTCGACGTGAGGCCATTGGCGCGGATGTCCCAGCGGGCTTTCGCGGTCCTTGCCGCCGTAAAGCCAACCATGTTCGCCATGTTGCCGCCGCTCACGGTCACGCCGTCCCACGCGCCGGGCAGCCCCATGAACTCAGCGAGCCAGCGAATCGTCTCGTTCTCGATTTCGGTCGCGATCGGGGACAGCGCCCACGCGCCGCAGTTCGGGTTCACCGCCGCGGCGAGCAAGTCGGCGAGCGCGCCGACCGGCGCGGCCGATGATGTGATGTAGCCGAAGAAACGCGGACTGCCGTTGTGGGTCGAGTGCCTGAAGAACTTCTCGCTGAACTCCGCGATCACGGGCGCGATGTCGCGTCCGTCCTCGGGCATCGCACGCGAGCCGAGGACCTGGCGGAGCGCATCGGGGAGGAGGCTCGTCGCGGTCGGGGTGCTCGGGAGCCGGCCGAGAAAGTCGGCGATCGAATCGACGAGCGAATGTCCGATCGCCCTGAATTCTTCGGGGGGCAGGTCGGAGGGTGCTGATCTGGCGCTGAGCGGATCTGTGATCGTCACGCAATTCTCGACGACGAAGGCGAGCAGGAAACTATTAGATTCCCGACCCAGGCACGAGCGGATTTTCCGAACAGGCGGAGGAGATCGCACCATGAACGTGATCCTTTGGGTAATGCAGGTATTGCTCGCGGCGGTGTTTCTCGCCCATGGCTTGATGCTCCTGTTCCCTTCGCCGGAAATGCTCGCCGTCATGAACGCTTCGCTCAATCCCGCGTTTCGCCTCTTCCTCGGCGTGGCCGAGGTATTGGCGGCGATCGGGCTGACGGTTCCGGGCGTCATGCGCAGGATGCCGTGGCTGGTTCCTGCGGCGGCCGCCGGTCTGATGATCGTGATGGTCGGAGCGGTGGTTCTTCACGTGCAACGCGGCGAAACATCCTCGGCGATCATCACCGCGATCCTCTTCGTGCTGCTCACGTTCGTCGCGTATCAGAGGTGGCGGGTTCGGCCGATTCTGCCCCGCACTCGAGAGATAGTGCCTCCGTGAGCGCGAACCCCTCGGGCGCAGTGTCAGGTTCTGAGGGGCTCTCTCTCGGTTTGAAAATGGCTTGCGCGACTCAATCTGCGGGATCAGTGGCCGCATATTGGTGCGGCAGGACCGGAGGCGGCGACCGGTGTTTATGGCGATCCGACTCTGGCCACGCGCGAAAAGGGCCAGGCGATTGTCGAGGCGATGGTCACGGGCATCCTGCAGGAAGTGCG
>JBGTEZ010000335.1:0-7115 GCA_041747535.1 Gemmatimonadaceae bacterium | reverse complement strand
ACTCGCAGGCTACTCGACCGTCACCGACTTGGCGAGGTTGCGCGGCTGGTCGACGTTCGCCCCGCGCTTGACGGCGATGTAGTACGCGAGCAGCTGCAGCGGTACCGAGGCCAGCACAGGGGTCAGCAGATCCGCCGTCTCGGGAATGCGGAACTCGTAATCGAGCTTCCCTTCCAGCACTTCCTCTTCGCGGCTGGTGATGGCGATGACTCGCCCGCCACGCGCCTTCACTTCGTGGATGTTTGACACGACCTTGTCGAACACCGCGTCGTGCGGGGCGACAAATACCACCGGCATGTCGGCATCGATCAGCGCGATCGGGCCATGCTTCATCTCGGCCGCCGGGTAGCCTTCGGCGTGGATGTAGCTGATTTCCTTGAGCTTGAGGGCGCCCTCGAGCGCGGTCGGGAAGCTGAAGCCGCGGCCGAGGTACAGGAAGTTCGTTGCGTCCTTGAAGTCGTCGGCGATCTTTTCGACTTCGTGCGCCCGGTCGAGAATGCTCTCGATCTTCTTCGGGAGCGCCCGCATCTGCTCGATGATCTCGCGGCCCTGCACCACTGAGAGATTTCTAAGTCGCGCGAGCTTGAGCGTGAACAGCAGGAGCGCCATTACCTGGCTGGTGAACGCCTTGGTCGATGCGACCCCGATCTCGGGGCCGGCGTGGACATAGATGCCGCCATCGCTCTCGCGCGCAATCGTCGATCCGACGACGTTCACAATGCCGTAGGTGAACGCGCCACGGGCTTTCGCCTCGCGCATCGCCGCCAGGGTGTCCGCCGTCTCCCCCGACTGTGAGATGACGATGCACAGGGTCTTGTCGGTGATGATCGGATTCCGATACCGCAGCTCGGACGCGTACTCCACTTCCACCGGAATGCGCGCCAGATCCTCGAGCATGTGCTCCCCGATCAGCGCCGAGTGCCAGCTCGTGCCGCACGCCGTGATGAGGATGTTGTCGAACTTGAGGAGCTGGTCGTCGGTGAGGTTGATTCCGCCGAGCTTTGACGTTCCCTCCTCCGGCAGCAGTCGTCCGCGCATGCAGTTCTCGACCGTAGCCGGCTGCTCGAAGATCTCCTTGAGCATGAAATGGTCGAACCCGCCGCGCTCGATCTGGTCCAGGTCCCAGTCGATCTTGCTCACGCCCTTCTCGAGCTGCTGGGCGCGCTGGTTGAGCACGGTGTAGCCGTCACGGGTGAGAACCGCCACGTCACCGTCATCGAGGTACACGACTTCCCGCGTCTGGGCAAGAATCGCCGACACATCGCTGGCGACGTAGAACTCCTTGTCCCCGAGACCGATGAGCAGCGGGCTTCCCTTCCGCGCCGCTACGATCTTGTTCTTGTCGAGGCTCGAGACGACGGCAATTCCGTAGGTCCCTTCGATCTGCCACAGCGCTTCGATGACGGCGTCCTCGAGATTGCCATCGAACGCCTCCTCGACGAGGTGCGCGATCACTTCGGTGTCGGTTTCGGAGACGAACTTGTGCCCTCTGGCCGCGAGCCCGGTCTTGAGCGTTCCGGAGTTCTCGATGATTCCATTGTGCACCACGGCCACGTGGCCCTTGCAGTCGAGGTGTGGGTGCGCGTTACACTCGTTCGGGACGCCGTGGGTCGCCCACCGGGTATGACCGATGCCAAGATCTCCCTCGACGGGGCTCGCATCGAGCGCCGACTCCAGCTCCGCGATCTTGCCCGCCGCCTTCCGCGTCTCGACGCCCTTGCCGTTCATCACCGCGACGCCCGCCGAGTCGTAGCCGCGATACTCCATTCTCCGAAGTCCCTCGAGAAGGAGCGGTGTCGCGCCGCGCGAGCCGATGTAACCGATTATTCCGCACATATCGTTTCGTTTGTTGAGAGTGTCCTTGCTGACCTATTCCTTGGCCGACCCGACCCCGAGTGCCTCCAGAGGCCTCCGGCAGTCCGAAACCAGCTTTTCCGCCTCTGGCGCCGTGGGCGCCTCCGCTATTACCCGCACAATTGGTTCCGTCCCGGAAGGTCTTACATGCACCCATCGGTCCGGCCAGGTCAGGCGCAGGCCGTCCTGGCGGTCGGCCTCCGCGCTCGGGAACTCGCGGGTGAGCGCTTCATACACCTTGTCGAGGGGGGTAGCCGGCCGGTCGAGCTTGTCCTTCACGATTATGTACCGGGGGTACGCGTCCACGATCTTGGAGAGGGACTTGTTCTCGCCCGCCTCGAAAAGCAGCTGCAGCATGAGGGCGGCACCAACCGGCGCGTCCCGGCCCAGGTGCAGCTCGGAGAGAATCACTCCTCCGTTGCCTTCACCCCCGATTGGCGCGTTCTCGCTGCGCATCCGGGTTGCGACGTTCACCTCTCCCACCGGGGCGCGGATCACCCTTGAACCGGCCTCGGCTGCGATGTCGTCGACGATGCGCGAAGTCGACAGGTTCGTGACGACTACGCCCTTCCGGTGGCGGAGGACGACCTTGGCGGCGAGAGCGAGCGTGTAGTCCTCGCCGATCGCCGCACCTTCCTCCGAGACGAGCGCCAAGCGGTCGACGTCCGGGTCCACCGCCATGCCGATCTCCGAGCCCGATTCACGCACCAGCTGCTGGAGATCTCCCAGATTCTCCGCAACGGGCTCGGGTGAATGCGGAAATACTCCGTCGGTCACCATGTGGATCGCCTCCACGCGGCAGCCGAGGAACTCGAGGAGAATCGGCATGAACGCTCCGCCGGCGCCACGCACGCAGTCGAGCGCGACGCGGAACTTCCGCTTCCGGATTCCCTCGACGTCGAGAAACGGGATGGCGAGTATTCTGTCGATGTGGCGTCCGGCCGCGTCCTTGTCCGATGAGATGGTGCCGAGCTTGTCCCAGGTCGCCCGCGGGATTTTGCCATCGACCACCTTCCGCATCTCCGCCGCCTCTGCGTTGTCGAGGAAGAGTCCCGACGAAGCGATGAACTTGAGCGCGTTCCACTCGATCGGATTGTGGCTCGCGGTGATTGCGAGTCCGCCCGCGGCGTGGTGGTACTCGACGGCCATCTGCACGGTGGGCGTCGGTACCATGCCGATGTCTATCACGTTGCAGCCGACGGATTGAAGCGCGGCGTGAACGACCGGCTGGAACATTGGCCCTGAAACACGGCTGTCGCGTCCGACGACAATCGTGGCGTGACCGGACCCGGATTTAGCCAGCGCCCAGGCGCCGAATCCCGCGGCAAATTTCGCGACGACTTCGGGAGTCAATGCTTCGCCGACGCGCCCGCGCACGCCGGAGACACTCACCATCAGTCCTTCATAAGCCATTCGTACGCCGCCCCTTGCGAGAGAGTCAGTGGAAGCACCGTAATTTAGTCGCCCTGCGGTCGCCGGGACGCATAATGGGCCCCTCGCCGATTGATTAACTTCTCCGAAACGGCCCGCCCGATGCGCGGCCGAGAATCCTCCCACGTCCCCCCAAGTATGACACGCGTCTTCGACGAAGATCTTCAGGCCAGGTTCGGCACCCGGGCGATCCACGCCGGCCAGCGCCCCGACATGCTTTCGGGCGCCATCATGACGCCCATCTACACGACGTCCACCTATGTGCAGGAAGGGCTCGGCAAGAACAAGGGCTACGAGTACGCGCGCGGAAAGAACCCGACTCGCGAAGCGCTCGAGCGAAACGTGGCGGCGCTCGAAGGTGGAACGCACGGATTCGCGTTCAGCAGCGGCATGGGGTGCACCGACTCGATCATGAAGCTGTTCAAGTCCGGCGACCACATTGTCTGCGGCGAGAGCATGTACGGCGGGACGTTCAGGCTGTTCGACAAGATCCTCAAGAACTTCGGGTTGACGTTCTCCTATGTGGACAGCCGCGAACCGCAGCGCGTCGCCGATGCCTGCCGCCCCACGACGGTCGCGATCATGATGGAGACGCCGACCAATCCGTTGATGCGGATTACAGATCTTTCTGCCGTCGGTGAGATTGCCAAGCGCGCGAATGCGCTTTTCATAGTGGACAACACGTTTGCGTCGCCGTACTTCCAACGCCCGTTCGATCACGGCGCCGACATCGTCTATCACTCGACAACGAAATACCTGAACGGACACAGCGACATGGTCGGCGGAATTGCCATCGTGCGCGATGACGATCTCGCCACGAAGATGCAGTTCATCCTGAACTCGGCCGGTGCCGTCCCGGGGGCTTTCGACGCGTGGCTGGTGCTGCGTGGAACGAAGACGCTTCACCTGCGCATGCCGCGTCACGACGAGAACGGTCGTAAGGTCGCAGCATGGCTCGCGGAGAAGATCGGCCACGAGAACGTCATTTATCCCGGCCTCCCCTCGCATCCGCAGCACGAGCTGGCGAAGCGGCAGATGAAGGGATTCGGAGGAATGATCTCCATTCTCACCGGCAGCAAGGACAAGGCGGCGAAGGTACTGGGTAAGGTGAAGGTCTTTTCTCTCGCCGAGTCGCTCGGCGGTGTCGAGAGCCTGATCAGCCACCCCGCGTCGATGACCCACGCGTCGGTTCCGGCGGAGCACCGGAAAGAGCTCGGGATCACGGACGATCTCATTCGACTCTCGTGCGGAGTCGAGGACGTCGAAGATCTGCTCGCCGACCTGGAGCACGCTTTCGGATGAAGCTGCGCACGAACTTCCAGATCGGGACGAGCGGACGATGAAGGTCCTGATCGTTGGCGGCGGAGGGCGGGAGCACGCGCTCGCCTGGAAGATTCGCCGCGACGATCCGAGCGCCGAGATACTGGTAGCGCCCGGCAATCCGGGAATCGCCGCGCTCGCGCGCTGCGTTCCGATCGCCGCTGACGACATCAAGCAGCTCGCGGCGCTGGCGGAGGAGGAGGGCGTCGATCTAACGGTAGTCGGGCCTGAACGGCCTCTAGAAGCGGGCATCGTCAACCTGTTTCAGTCGCGCGCGCTCCCGATTTTTGGACCGACGCGAGAAGCCGCGCGCATCGAGACGTCGAAGCATTTCGCCAAGGAGCTGATGACGAAGCGAGGCATTCCAACGGCGCGGGCGTCGCACCACAGCGACGCTCGAGAGGCCAAGCTCGCGCTCTCGCAGTTCACCGCGCCGGTCGTGATCAAGGCATCCGGGCTCGCGTCGGGGAAGGGTGTGATCGTCGCCCAGAGTGCGACCGAAGCTGAGCGCGCGATCGACGCCATGTTGAGCGATCGTGTCTTCGGAAACGCTGGGCGCGAGATACTGATCGAGGAATTCATGGAGGGCGAGGAGCTATCCCTTTTCGTCGTGACCGACGGCGAGACGGCGCTGCCGCTCCTGGCCGCGCGGGACCACAAGCGCCTGCTGGACGGCGACCTTGGCCCCAACACGGGCGGAATGGGCGCTTATGCGCCGGCCGCACTTGGCACGCCTGACCTGCTGCAGGAGATCATGACGGTGATAATCGAGCCGACACTCGCCGCGATGCGCGAGCAGGGTTTTCCGTTTCGCGGACTGCTCTACGCCGGCCTCATGATCACCGACCAGGGACCGCGCGTGGTCGAATTCAACTGCCGCTTCGGCGATCCCGAGACGCAGGCGCTGATGCCGTTGCTCGACTCGTCGCTGCTCGAGCTGCTCGCGTGCTCCGCGGCTGGGTCTATTCGCAGCTGCCTTACTCCGCGCTGGAGGCCCCTCGTTGCCGTCGCCACCGTTCTGGCGGCCGACGGTTATCCGGACAAGCCCCGCGCGGGTGACGTGATTCGACTGCCCGCTCCCGAGTTTGGGGACGCCGTCGATATATTCCACGCTGGAACGGCGATCGATCCTGCCTCGGGAGGGCTCGTGACCGCGGGCGGACGCGTCCTCGCCGTCACCGCGGTCGCTCCGACCCTCAATGAGGCGCGCGAGAGATCGCTCGCGTACGCCGAGCGAATATCGTTCAGCGGGAAACAGCTTCGCCGCGACATTGGCTGGCGGGAGCTCGCACACAGTGCCCGAGCTTCCTGAGACGGAGACCATCGCCCGCGATCTCAACAGGGCGATTCGCGGCCGCAAAATCGTTTCGGTAAGGGTTCGCAAACCCGACGTACTGCGTGAGGTCAAGCCGCGGGCGTTTGCGTCGAGGATGAAAGGTGCAACCATCGTCCGAACCTGGCGCCGCGCAAAGCTCGTAGTGACGGACCTCGACACCGGCGATCACCTCGTCGTGCAGCCGCGCTTTACGGGCGCGTTGCTCATCGACGACGGTAAGCTCGATCCAGCTCAGCTCCGATATTCGACGCTTCGCATCGATCTCGACGATGGGCGCGCGTTGCACTACGCCGACGTGCGGAGACTGGGTACGGTCGCGCTGATGAGCTCTCGGCGTTTTCCTCAGTATTCGGAACGACTCGGCATCGAGCCACTTGACCGAACATTTACCGTCGCGCATCTATCGGGCGTTCTTCGGGCCACCACTCAGCCCGTCAAGCGAGTCCTGATGGAGCAGCGAAAAATTGCAGGCATTGGAAACATCTACGCGAACGAAGCGCTGTGGCGAGCGCGGATCGACCCATCCCGCGCTGGAGCGAGCGTGACTCCCGCTGAATCGGCGCAGCTGCACGATTCCATTGTAGATGTGTTGTCGGAGGCGATCGAGGCACGCGGCACCAGCTTCCGCGATTACCGGGACGCGAGCGGAAACCGGGGCTCGTTCGTCGAGAAGCTCGCCGCCTACGGTCGAGGTGGCCTCCCCTGTCACCGTTGTGGAGCGCGGCTCGTCTCTACGCATGCGATCGACGGTAGGGCGACTACACTCTGCGTCAGGTGCCAGGTCTGACATGATACGTGGTACCCCACGCATCGAGCATCAACCTACCAGCGACGCGCAGCTCTCGATCATGCGCTCGACTGTCTGTGACGGCGCCGCGGATCGTCCCGGCATCTATCGGATGTTGTCCGGCGAGGGAGAAGTCCTGTACGTCGGCAAATCGAAGCGGGTGCGCTCGCGACTCCTGAGCTATTTCCGCTGCGCTTATCCGGAAGACAAGGGGGCGCGCATCCTGCGCTCGGCGGAGTCGATCGAGTGGGAGTACACGCCGAGCGAGTTCGCGGCTTTGCTCCAGGAGCTGAGGCTGATCAAGCGATTCCGGCCGCGTTACAACGTCGCGATGAAGCGGGATGCGCGGCACTACTCCTTCATCAAGCTGACGTCGGGACCGGCGCC
>JBGTEZ010000334.1:0-4013 GCA_041747535.1 Gemmatimonadaceae bacterium | reverse complement strand
GAGTACTGAGAGAACAATGCTTTGGAGCCGATGGATTACCTATCAGCGATTGGTGGAAATTCGTTCGGGGAACTCCCCCGACAGCACGAGGGAAATCCCTACACAAGCGCGTAGCGGCGCGAACGGAACGAGCCCGACACTCAGCTCGCCCAGGACGACGTAGATTCTGCCAAACACAACGGAGAGTATCGAATGACCAGCTCAACGCATGACACACGGCTTCCGGTATGGCTCCCCGGGGCTACGCACGCCTTGCTCCGCGTGATGACGGGCTTGCTGTTCATGCAACATGGAGTGCAGAAGCTATTTGGGCTGCTGGTCGACCCGTCCCGGCCGTGGGGCGGCGCGCCACCTATGTTCTCGCAGTTCTGGTTCGCCGGCGTGCTCGAGACCTTCGGCGGCGCGCTGATCGTGCTCGGCCTGCTCACCCGCCCTGTCGCGTTCCTTCTCGCAGGGGAAATGGCCGTCGCGTATTTTCAGGCGCATTTCCCCCGGAGCTTCTGGCCGATTCTCAACGGGGGCGAGGGACCTGTGCTGTTCTGCTTCATCTTCCTTCACTTGTTCGCCGTTGGTGCGGGGCCGTGGAGCGTCGACAATGTTTTGCGTCGCCGTACGCAGGTTCGAGCCTAGTGCGCCACGCGCTGACAGTTGGTTTTCTTGGATTGCTGGCGTGCTCTCCCGCGGCACCGCCGGGCACCGGGACGACCGGCGCTGCCACGTCCGCGTCGCCCATTCTGGCGGCGGCGGCAACGAGGTTTCTGGAAAGCCTCACTCCGGACCAGCTGCAGCTCGCGATGTTCGCTTTCAACGCGGATGAGCGGACACATTGGAATTTCATTCCGACGGAGATCTTTCCGCGGAATGGCCTCACCATAAGGCAGATGAGCCAGTCGCAGCGGCAGCTGGCTCACAATCTCCTGAAAGCCGGCCTGAGCCAACGCGGTTACATGACGGCGACGGAGATCATGGAGCTCGAGAGCGTGCTCGCCGGCCTCGAGGCCGCACAGCGCGCCGTCGCGCCGCAGCCGCCTCGCGGCAATCAGTTCGTGCGTGACCCCGAACGCTATTTCTTCTCGATCTTCGGCACGCCATCGACGCTGAACACGTGGGGCTGGCGCTTCGAGGGGCATCACATGTCGCTGCACTTCACTCTGGTCGACGGCACACTGGTCGCAGCGTCGCCGTCATTCTTCGGGACCAATCCGGCGGAGGTTCGAGATGGTCCGAGGAAGGGCACCAGAATTCTCCGCCGTGAGGAGGACGTGGCGCGCTCCCTCATGGAATCGCTTGACGCCGCCCAGCGCGAGATTGCAATCATCGACACCACTGCCCCGAACGACATCCTCACGCTGGCGAAGGTGAAGATCGACCCGCTGTCGCCGACGGGCATTCCGGCGTCCGCCCTCAACGCGAGCCAGCGCGCTCTGCTGAGGAAACTGATCGACGTTTACACCGGGTACATGGCAAAAGACATCGCGGCTGATCGTCTGGCGCGTATCGAGAAGGCGGGATGGGATAGAGTCGCGTTCGCCTGGGCCGGTCCAGTTAAGCGGGGACAGAAGCACTATTACCGCGTGCAGGGACCGACTTTCCTGATCGAGTACGACAACACGCAGAACGATGGGAACCACATTCACTCGGTCTGGCGCGAATTCAAGGGCGACTTTGGCGCGGATCTGCTGCGCGAGCACCTCGCGGGAACGCCGCACAACGAATGAGACGCCGAACCGATAACTCACTCACGACGGAGAACCCAACAACCGTCAACTCAAAACACGGCCGTTCAGCTGTCGGGATCGGTCCCTTCCAGCGACTGCCGGAGCTGTCCGCCGAGGCGGGGATGGCTTCGCCAGAGATAGGTCATCATGAGTCCGGCGGCGAGCAGATTCGCGATAAAGATCTGCGGCCACGCCAGCTTGCCGAGCGCTGATTCGGAGAACGCCGCGGCGACCATGTAGAAGCCCATCGTCATCATCACAAAAGCGACCAGCGCGCCAGCCAGAATCGCGGGTGTCCGCTCGGCCTGGTGGACGATCACAGTGAGCAGAATTCCGACGAGGACGAACGCGGCGTAGTGAAACACCGTGTAGGCGGCGATGTGAGTGATCGCCGTATCGCCCATCATGTTCTTGCCGAGCACACTTACCAGGCCACCCCCGAGAAACTCCGGAGTATAAAAAGGCTGGCCGGCGATGACATCGACGATGAGGAACCAGACAGCTATCGCCGTCGCGCCGATGAAGCCGGTCAATGCTCCTTCACGAACAAAATTGTGCTGCCGCTCCGCCATGGTCGGGCCTCATCGCTCGCGTGGATGCTCCCTTGCAGAAGATACGGCAAGATTGGTGTAGTTCAAAGGGCAAAGCGTCCCTCCCGGTATATTCCAAGACGGGGCACGCTCGCTCCGCAATCACGACTAAATACGGCAATAATGTCTGCTCGCAAAATACGAAACGCGATTCTTCTGGCGGTGGCTTTCTCGCTCGCCGCTCCCGAATTCATGGACGCACAGACGCGGAGACGCCGCGCGAGGAGACCGGCGCGTGCGCCGGCGGTTCAGCCCGTCAAATACACGACAACCCGCTCCGCCGCCGCGCTGCAGGCGGCGCTCGCCGCGACCACCGTCAGGGTGAGGAGCGGGACGTGGGGCGTGATGGTCGTCTCGCTGTCGCGTGGCGACACGCTCTTCGCCCAGAGCCCCGGCGAGTCGATGCTTCCCGCTTCGACGATGAAGGTTTTCACCAGCGCAATCGCGTTCGAGCGCTTCGGCCCGGACTATCGTTTCAGCACCGATGCGCTGCGTGACGGAACCCTCACCCCCGATGGCACGATCAACGGGAATCTCTACCTTCGCGGCGATGGCGATCCCGCGCTGTCCGGAAAGTTTCTTCCCGGCGGCCCGTCCGCTCCGATGAATCGCCTGGCCGATCTCGTTGCATCGAAAGGCATCAAGCGCGTAACCGGAAGCCTGATCGGGGATGCGACGGCGTTCGACGACGCGAAGGTTCCCGAAGGCTGGCTCACGCGCTACCTGCAGGCCTCCTACGCCGCCCGCGTTTCGGCACTCTCTCTCAACGACAACCTCGTCATCGTCGCGGTGACGCCGGCCGCGCCGGGACAGGCGGCCAGCGTAACGCTCGAGCCATCCAATAACGCGATTCCTCTCTCAGCGTCGGTCCGAACCGTCGCCGGCGCGGGCGCGAGGCTTTCCTTCGCCAAATCGAGCACCGGGACGATCACCGCGCGTGGGTCCATCGGCGCCCGCGCCGGTACCCGCAGGTACGTCTACATCGTCGAGGATCCGGCCACCTTCACTACCGGCGCGTTCCGGAATGCCCTCCTCGCCCGTGGCGTCGTCGTGGACGGTCGAATCGGGCTCGGCAAAACACCCGCAAACGCCACGACTGTCGCGAGTCTCCTTTCTCCGCCGCTCTCGAGGCTGATCACGGCGATGAATCGCGAGAGCATCAATCACTACGCCGAGCTGCTATTCAAGAATTCGGCGCGCGGTCCCGAGCGTGACGCACTCGGGTCAGCCGAAAATGCCAGCACGCTGCTCAACCAGTTTTTTGCGACGAAGGTGAAGGCGGATACCACGCGGCTCGCGTTCGCTGATGGCAGCGGGCTGTCGACACTCGATCGGGCCACCGCGCGGGCACAGGTTCAGCTTCTCGCCTACGCCCACAGGGCATCGTGGGGGCCGTGGCTACACGCATCATTGCCGGTAGCGGGTGACTCGGAAACGCTTTCCCGCCGTATGCGAAATACCCCAGCCCAGGGTAACCTCCACGCCAAGACAGGGACGACGAACGACGTAGTCGCGCTGGCGGGCTATGTGACCGCCGTGAATGGGGAAGTACTGGCGTTCTCGTTTCTGTACAACGGGCGCGATCGATCGGTCGCACGATCGTTGATTGACACCATGAGCGAGACCCTCGCGAGCTTCGGGAGATAGCTCTCCGGTCGCTTAACCTGAGACGCCGCAAAAAGACGTTTATTTAATTCGGATTTTG
>JBGTEZ010000333.1:0-4203 GCA_041747535.1 Gemmatimonadaceae bacterium | reverse complement strand
CTGGCTCGACCGGGAGTTCGTTGCCGATGCGGCCGAGCCCGTTCGGGATTCCGGTTTTGGAAGAGAGGTGCGCGCGGCGCAGGCCGTTCGTCGGCAATGGCTGTTGGCCGAGGGGCTGGCGGAAAGCCAGGGTGGCGCCATCGTCTATCGCGCCGGCATGGTGGAGACGCTTCGCCGGCGGGAGCTGCTCCGGGTCGCTGGACAACTATCCGACGAACTGGGTCTGCCGTTCGTGGAGACGAAGCCGGGCGAACGGATCGACGGGACGTTGCGACGAGCGGTCGACATGACCAGCGGCCGTCACGCCCTTATCGAACGGTCTCGGGAGTTCACGCTCGTACCCTGGCGGCCGGTACTCGAGCAGCATATCGGCAAGACCGTGTCCGGAATCCTACGCGGAGACGGGATCAACTGGACCCTCGGCCGTGCAAGGGGCGGGCCGACTATATCTTGACGGAGGCGGTCTAATATTCCGCCGTCGCTCGAGAGGAACATGCCCGGATTCCGGTCGCCAGCCGATCGCGTGCCGATACGGTGCCGCCAATCATCGTCAATGTCGCGGCAGTCCACATTTCATGCGATGATGATCGGCCTAGGAGGATGGCGTGAAACGCTACGTGATCGACGGTGCGAAGGTGAAGGAAATTCGGCGAGACCTGGAGCGTCTCTCCACCCAGAAGGAGCTGGCGCACGCCGCCGGCTTGAGCGAGCGTCAGCTTCGCAAGATCGAGAATGGAAATATCGAGGTGCGCGCCGACGATTGCCGGCGTCTGGCCGATGCGCTCGGCGCCAGCTTCGATGATATCGTGTTCTCCTCCGACGGCCCCCGGCTCGTTTCCAGGAGCTCGGAGCGCACAATCGATTGGCCCAGCGGACCGACGCTCATCCCGCGCTTCGACACCGATATCGCGAGCTTCACCCAGGACGAGAACAAGCTATTCGAATTGGCGGGTGACACCTCTCAGATCGTTCCCGAGTTTGCGGTGAACCTCAACGCTGAAACCTCAGCCTACGCTGAGGAGCTGCTCGCGCTTCTCGAGGGCATCAGCCGCGATAGACGGTCCGCCGACAAGGCCCTCGGCAACGTCGATTCCGTCCGCATCCGGCGCCGGATCCGGGAGCTGGTCGTCCTGATGAAGGGCAATGATATCTGGATCTACGTCACGAGCCACCTCAAGAAGCTGCCGGAAAGCCATCTCGTCGTCGAGGATGGCCCGAGCCATTTTCGCTCACAGCTGATCGTCGCCTTCGGCCCGCCGGGCGAGTATGGCGAGGAGAGCATGAAGGTGAAAATCGATCACGGACAGCCGTGGATTTGCGACTTCGGCAAGATCCCGTTCTGAGCGACCGCATGAATCGAATTGCCGCAATCTTCCGCTTGAGCGCCGATTGCGCCTTCCACCAGGAGCAACTGCTCTTCGCGTCGCTTTCAACCGACGCCGCGAGAAGCGTATAGGCAAGACATGGCAACGATCGCCCAAGCCTCGTCTGTAGAATCCGCGCACGGCACGGAGGCGGCAGCGCTCGCGTCCATTGTGACATGGTCGCAAGACTGCCCCGCCTGGCATCGCGACGCGCTTCGCCGGCTGTGCGAACGCGACCAGCTCGAAGCCGGAGACATCGACGGGCTCCTCGCGATTTGCAAAAAGGAGGCGGAGGGCCTTCCACTCACATTGGAGAATGTCCGTGACCCGGCCGCCGGCCTCGCGACGGTAACGCTCCGCGGGCTGCACAGCGTGCAGAATGTCAATGCCATCGTGCCCGATCAGCGTCTCAGCTTCGACAAGATCGGCGTGACCGTTGTCTACGGCGACAACGGTTCCGGCAAGTCGGGCTATGCGCGCGTCCTCAAGAAGGTGTGCCGGGCGCGTTCGACCGGCAGGGCAGAGACCATCCACACCAACATCTACGATTCGAACCCCGGAATACCGACGGCCGCGATCGACTTCACGAGCAATGGCCAGAATCACTCGGCGGCGTGGACCAACGGCCAGCCCGCAAATGCGCTGCTCTCGGCCGTGAGCGTTTTCGACGCGCGGACCGCCAACGTTCACGTCAGCCAGACCAACGACGTCGCCTATACGCCACTGCCCCTCAAGATCCTCGCGGCGCTCGCGGAGGCCTGTCAAACGATCAAGACGCGACTCAATGCCGAGATCGGCGCGCTTCAGAGGCAGACCCCAGTCGCAATCAGCCAGCCGACGTGCAAGCTCGGTACAGAGGTCGGAAAACTCATTGCCGGCCTGAAGTCGGACACGCCGCCGGCCGATGTGGAGCGATTGGCGATGCTCAGTGAGGCAGAGCGGAACCGCCTCGACAAGCTGAACGGGGACCTCGCCGCGGATCCCGCGCGCACCGCCACTCGCCTCTTGGCGCTTAAGGCAAAAGTGGGCGGCTTCGTCACCAGCCTTGAAACCTTCGCGGCTGCCGTATCGGACGATTCCGCCCAGAGGTTGCGGGAAAATGCGGCCGTGCTCAATACGGCGCGCGCTATGGCGGCCGCGGCTTCGACCGCGCTGTTCGCCTCCGAGCCCTTGCCCAATATCGGCTCGGACACATGGCGGGCGCTTTGGGAAGCGGCCCGCGCCTATTCGACTGCCGAAGCCTATCCCGAACGGACCTTCCCGGTGACCGACGACGCAGTTTGCGTCCTGTGTCAGCAGGATCTCGACGCGTCGGCGGCAGACCGCATGAATCGGTTCGAGGCGTTCGTGAAGGACGAGAGCAAGAGGCGCGAAGCCCAGGCGAAGACGGCGTATGAAGACGCGCTGAAGGCCTTCCGAGAGGCTGCGCTCGACCCCAGCGAGATTTCGACGATGGTCGTCTGCCTGCGGGATGAGGTCGGCGACGAAGCCCTGGCCCGGGACGTTCGGCGCGCTGCTCTCCTCACTCTTCGCCGACATCGTCGGATCGATCGCCATCACACGGGCGATCAAGCCGTTCCGTTTCCCGCGCGAGAGGTGCCTCCCTTGGGGAAGCTGCGCGCGCAGGCGGAGGACCTGTCGAGCCGCGCGACAGGATTGACCGCCGAGGCCGGCTCGGAAGCGCGGCGCGCGCTTATCGCGGAGCGCGACGAGCTTGCTGATCGCCTCTGGCTTCAAGGCATCAAAGCCGACGTTCTCGCCGAGATCGGTCGCCGCAAGGAAATCGTGGCCCTCGAGACCGCCGGAAAGGAGACCGCCACCAATCGGATCACGACCAAGAGCACGGAAATTGCGCAGCAGCTGGTGACGAACGCGCTCCGCTCCCAATTCGCCAGGGAGGTCGCGCGCCTCGAGATCGGATCCCTGGCGATCGAGTTGAAGCAAGAGCGCAGCAACTATGGCATTCCCAAGTTCAAGGTTGCGCTGACGCGCAAACCGGAGGCGAATGTCGGAGAGGTGCTGAGCGAGGGCGAGCACCGCGCCGTCGCCCTTGCCGCGTTCATGGCCGAGCTCGCCACGACCGACAGTCGGTCGGCTATCGTGTTCGACGATCCGGTGTCGTCCCTCGACCATATGCATCGAGATGCTGTGGCGAAGCGATTGGCGGTGGAGGGGCAGCACCGGCAAGTCATCGTCTTCACCCACGACATCGCATTCCTCTTCATGCTGGATGAAGCCTGCCGCGGTCGGGACCCAGTGACGCATTTCGCGATACGGTCGATCAGCCGGGGTGAGGATCGCGCCGGCTATTGCAATGACAATCCACCGCTCAGGGCCCGGCCGCTCCATAGTGTGATCGCCGGCATGCAAAGCAAGCTCGATAACGAGAGGCGGCATTTCGAGGGCAACCAGCCCGAATGGGAGATGACCGTCCGCTCTCTCCAGGAACAGCTTCGCACGACCTGGGAACGGGCGGTCGAGGAGATCATCTCCCCGGTTCTAAAGCGATTGTCCAACAAGGTGACGACGCCGGGATTGGCTCAGCTGACCGCCATCACGCTGGACGATTGCAAGGCGATGCGTGCAGCTTTCGGGCGCTGCTCTGTGCTGCTCCACAGCGAGGCCGCCCCGCTCAACAAGCCGCTACCGCATCCGGACGCGGTGCAGGCGGAAATCACGGCACTAAGGGATTGGGTGACCTCGCTCCAGGCGCGGCAGAAGGCGATTGGCCTGGTTTGAGGGCGTCAGGACGCGCCGGCACTATCACATCAAGAAATCGTCGGTGCCCAGCCGCCAGATGCCGCGCCGCACCTGGTGACCCGGGCCGGCGGCGGCCGCC
>JBGTEZ010000332.1:0-11132 GCA_041747535.1 Gemmatimonadaceae bacterium | reverse complement strand
TTCCTCGGCTGTCCAGAACGCGAATACGAGTGAGCGCTGCGTGCGCGGGCCGGCAGCGAAATTCCGCGCGAGCTCGAGGACCGCGGCGATGCCGGTGCCATTGTCCACCGCGCCGTTGTAAATGGTGTCGCCGCGCGCGTCGGGCGCGCCGACGCCAAGGTGATCCCAGTGGGCGCCGAAGAGAATAGTTTCGTTGGGCTGCGTCGTGCCGGGCAAACGCCCCAGAACATTCTTCGAGCGGATCGTCTGCCGCTTCACCTGATAGCTCGCGGAGAAGGTGGCGTCACCGAGCGGGACGGGCCTGAATTCCCGTGTCTGCGCGCGGCGCTTGAGCGCCTCGAAGTCCTGTCCAACGGCGGTGAAGAGCCGGACCGCGTCATCTCGTTGAACCCATCCCTCGAGCAGCGGATGCACTTCGGCGGGGTTGGCGCGCACGATGTCGAACATCGTGTTCGTATTCGAGTTCTTCACGGTCGCCCAGCCGTACGACGCCGGCGCGGTCTCGTGGACGACGAGTATCCCAGCGAGTCCCTGACGCGCGGCCTCCTCGTACTTGTAGGTCCAGCGACCGTAGTACGTCATTGCCTTGCCGCCGAAATCTCCCTGCCCGGTCTCGAAGTCGGGATCGTTGATGAGCACAATCCCCACTTTTCCGCGCAGCTGCTCGCCCTTGAAATCGTCCCAGTTCCGCTCGGGTGCGCGGACGCCGTAGCCGAGGAACACGAGCGGCGCGTTCTGGATATCCACCCGGTCGACGTTCTGCATCGACGCGCGCACGGCAATCTGTTCGCCCTGCTTGAGAGGAATCGTCTGGCCGCCAACCGTCACTGAAAGAGAGGGCGTGCCGACGATGTCGGACTGACTGAGCGGTACTTCCTGAAACCACGAGCCGTTGGTGCCGCCCGGCTGCAGTCCTGCCGCCCGGAGCTGGTCACGGATGTAATTCGTGGTCAGCTCCTCGCCGCGGGTCGCGGGAGCGCGGCCGAGGAATTCATCGGCCGAAACGGCGCGGATGTCGGCGGCAATGCGGTCGGCACTCACGGTTGCGCTTCCGTCGCCTCTTCCCGGCGTGATTGCCGTCGTGCAGGCGGTGAAGACGATAAACAGGACGAGCCAGGAAAAACGCTTCATGATGATCCCCTCGGAACTGGTCAGTCGAAACGGAATCGCGCGGTGGGTGCGCTCGAACGGCGAGGGTGAATTTAACCGCGCTACGATGCCTCGCTCAGTGGTCACTCCCGGATCGAGCAACGCGAGGACCCGGCCACTCGCTCCGCAACAGCCCGAGAAACACCGAATCATTGAGCTCGCCGAGGTGGTGCCAGCGCTCGCGCATGTATCCCTCGCGACGGAATCCGTGGCGCTCGAGCAGACGGAGCGAGCGCTCGTTTCTCGGATCGACGTCGGCTTCGAGCCGGTGCAGATCGAGGGCGTCGAACGAGAAACCGATCAACACTTCCACCGCTTCGGTGGCCAGCCCGCGCCCCCACGCATCGCGAGCAAGCGCGAAGCCGAGCTCGGCCCGGCGGTGCGCGTGATCGATGTTCAGGAGCGTACACGTACCGTACAGCTCATCATCTTCGCGCGAGGCGATGCCCCACTGAAACAATGTCCGCGACCTGAAGAAATGCTGGATCTCATCGACGAGTTGTGTCGCCGCGGCAAGATCAACGAGCGGCGGCGAGCTCCAGTATCGCATCACCTCCGAATCTCCAAAGATCCGAAGGAGCGCGGGCGCGTCATCCGGTGTCAGCCAGCGGAGATCAACTCTGGCCCCGGACAGGCGGGGAAGCTCGTCACCCCATTCGAAGGAGATAGTCATCCCGACTTTTCGTGGAGCTCCCACCTCCAGACCGGTCCGTCGTCCGGGTCGATGACCTCACCGACGTTCTCGAACCCGCACTTGGCCAGGACTCGCGTCGAAGCGTTCCGCTCCGGCAGGGTATGCGCTCGCACGGTACGAACAGTGCCGCTCGCGAACGCGTACGCCACCATTGCTTGCGCCCCTTCGGTGGCGTAGCCACGGCCCTGGTGCTCCGGCTCGATTCCGTACGCGATCTCGACAACTCCATCGGGATCGGGAGGACTCTTGTATCCGCAGTTCCCGATCGTGGCGCCGCTGGCGCGATGCACCATGAGGAACCCGGAGACGTACGGATCCGCGGACGTAGCGGCGCGGAGCCGCGTGAGCCAGTCGGCCGAAACCTCCGCTCTGTCTGAAACGCTCAATGACTCGATCCACGCGAGGACCTCAGCCGGCTCGCGAACGATCAGCGTCAGATTTTCAGTCTCGATGGCTGGCCCGCTCATTTGCTCCACGAATAGGCAATAGAAGTAATCGCTGACGCGCGCGTAAGTTATCCGCGTGTGCCATTCGGTGGCGCACAGGAGCTGGAGCTAAGCCGATCGACGGACGAAAGCAGGCCTCAAGGATCCGGCGCGACGACGATACCACTGGGTGAACAACACACGCGCCAGCCAATAGAGGAGGAGCACCAGCGGCAGCAACGCCGGGATTGCGAGCACGGGCATGATCCGGATCGGTTTTGGAAAGACCTGTGCCTGCCCCAGAAAAAACGAGCCGGACGCGATGAACAGCGCGAAGCACATGCGCCACAAATGCCGCGCGATGCGATGCGCTCCCTCGAGTCCGCCGACGAGCATCACGCGGATGTCCCCCACCGCCCCAAGCAGCGCGATTGTCGCGAAGAAGAAAATCATCCCGGGCGGCACCCCGTTGATCGTGCCGCTGGCGCTGTTCAGACCATCGATCCCGTACTTGATGCTGAGTCCACCCACGGCAATCGCAACCAGCGTCGCCGCCGCGTCGATCCAGTGGAACTCCCGATCGTGCCGTCGAACCGTGAGGAGCGCGGTCGTCACCAGATAAAAAGCGAGCGAGCCACCAATCACATTGGCCGGCTGGTTTCTCATCGCCGCCATCACCGCACCTGTTGCCGCGAGGACCAGCATTGAGTAGACGAAAACCATTCCGCTCTTGCGGTGCAGATTCGCTCCCTTGAGCGCAAAGACGGCAATGAATCCCGAAACGATTCCGATCAATCCGGAGATGATGTGTATGGGCAGCAGCGTCATGCCGGCCGCGTCTGCGCCGGAGCGGCAACGCCTTTGATGATCAGCCACAGTCCGAGCGAAACCTCGAACACGAGCATCGGCAGCCACACCGACCAGCCGAGGGCGCCATCGACGTACCCGGCGAGCTCCGCCGGTAGCGCCACCACCAGGATCAGCGAGGCGATGAGACCCAGCCACGCAAGCGGCGCGGGAATGCTCCGCGCGCGCAGGAACAGGTACGAGAAGAGCGTGCTGCCGGCGGCGAAGCAGGTGGCGCCGACGATCATTGCCCAGCCGTGCACTTTCAGAAGCAACGCACCGAGGGCGCTCGCCGCGGCAGCATCCGGAGCAGCCGCGCCGATGGCACCGGTCGCGACCGAGAGGAGTCCCAGCGTCGCGATGACATGGATGGCGCTTACAATCCCCTCGCCGACCCGACACGACAGTGCCAGCACCGCGAGATCGAGGTCGTGCTCACGCGTGATCGCGAAAAGCGCCACGCCCAGCACCAGCGCGTCGAAGATGGTAATGAGCGAGAGCACGGCGGCCACGCGCATCTGCGGCGCGTGTTGCGCGATATTCGCGAGCTTCGCGGCGATCCCCTCGCCACGCGTCGCCCCTTCGAGCAGGATCATGCCCGGCAGCGCGGTGGCGATGTAGAACAGAAACATGAAGCCGGCGAGGCGTGCGTACGTTGTCCGTGCTGCCATTGGGGGTAGCCTCCGGGGGATGGTACGGAATAACTTAGTTTTTAGTTTCACCGCCCGAAACCGGGGCCCGGCCGTTACCGTAGGGCCTGGTAAGCCTCACTGCGGGTTCGGCAGCCCTTCGAAAAGAGGAAAGACGCCCCAACATGCTCTGCATTCTCTACGTGATCGCTGTTGGAGGCCTCCTCGGCGTTGCCGGGCTGCTCGTCGAGCGCGTGCTGCCGCCGACCTGGGCCAGGCGCTGGGTGTGGTGCATCGTGATCCCGATGTCGGTGGCGATTCCGGCGACCTACAGGGCAAAGCACGCCTGGTCCATCACTGAAGCATTCGAGCGGCAGACGGCCCTCCCTCCGGGGCATGCCCTCGCGACAGTCTCCATGACTGCGCTCGACCCGGACTGGTGGGCGCGTGTCCAGGCCTTCGACAGCTTCATCAACCCGCTCTGGCTCACGATGTCGGCCCTGCTCATCGTCTGGGGTGTGGCCAATGCCGGACGAGTTTGGCGGGTGGTAAGCGTGTCGCGCCGCCGGCAGGCGGACAGGGGAATGCCGACCATCGTGGATGGCGTTCCAGTCTTGGTCACCGATTCGCTCGGGCCGGCGACGGTTGGATTGTGGCGGTCACGCGTGCTGGTGCCGCGGTGGGTGTTGGCACTCCCAGGAGAGCAGCGGCAATACGTCTTGCGTCACGAGGAGGAGCACCGCAGCGCCCACGACGCGCGTCTGCTCCTCTTTGCATCACTGCTATTGCTGCTGACGCCGTGGAACCTCGCGCTGTGGTGGCAGTTGCGGCGGCTGCGGCTCGCGGTCGAGCTCGATTGCGACAATCGGGTGGTGGCGGCGCTGGGCGACGCCCCGGCTTACGGAGGTCTGCTGCTCAGAGTCGCCGAGGTCTCGAATCGGGGGCCGCGCCTGCAGCCGGCATTTCTCGGAGGTATGGGATCTCTGGAGCGCCGGCTTACCGCGCTTCTCGCGCCGAATCCGCTCCGGCACGCTCAGCGGTTCCTGGTGCCGGCGATGGCAATTGCGCTACTGTTCGCGGTGTTGTCGATGCCCCATCCGGTGCTCGGGGGGGAGTCGGCGTCACATCACGCGACAAGCGCGACACCGACCGCGACCGCGGTATCGACCAAGCCACTGCCTGCACCGGAATCACTTGCCGCCAATCGACCCTAAGAAGAAAGGTGTGACGGATCTTCACCTGACCCAGCGCGAGCTAGACATCATGAGTGTCCTCTGGGAGCTCGGCGAAGCGACCGTTACCGAGGTCAGGGACCGGGTCGACCCCAATCTCGCGTACACCGGCATCTCCAGCATGATTCGCACGCTAGAGACGAAGGGCTACGTCTCACACCGCCGCGGGGAAGGGAAGACGCACGTCTACTTCCCGGTGATCGAGGCGGAGAAAGCAGGCGAGTCGGCGCTGGGCCGGGTGCTGGACAAGATCTATGGCGGGTCGCCGATCAAGCTGCTCGCGCATCTCGTTGACCAGCACCGCTTGTCGGAAAACGAGCTCGCGCGCATGCGCGACCTGTTGAAGGGCGCGAAAAAGAAACGATAGCCTCCTGCGGTTCATACGTGCTGATCCACCAGAATCGTGTTGCCATCCGGGTCAGCGACCATGAAGCTCGCTGGGCCGACCGAGCTCTCGTCTGCCTCCGTGATCATCTTGACGCCCTGTGATTTGAGCTGGCGCTGGAGCTCCCGGACGTCGGTGAACTTCTTGAGCGGCTGGGCGTCGCTCGTCCACCCGGGGTTGAAGGTGAGGATGTTGTTCTCGAACATCCCCTGAAACAGGCCGATGGCATGGTCACCGTTCTTCAGGATCAGCCAGTTCTGCGATTGGTCTCCACCGAAAACGGTAAAGCCGAGCTTCTCGTAAAACCGCTTCGACGCCGCGATATCTTTTACCGCCAGGCTGACAGAAAAATTTCCCAGCTCCATGATCGCCCCCTGCCTGTGCCTCTGACGTATCTCGCCTCTGGTCTAACTTAGAGCGGCACGGAGGCGAGCCGAAAGAGGCATCGACGCGAGTTACGAGGCTCATAGCCACCAATGGCAAAGAAGGCATCCGCGGAAGTTCTCTCGATCGATGGGCGCGAGGTCCGCATCAGCAATCCGGACAAGCCCTACTTCTCGCGGGAGGTCAGGCTCTCGAAGCTCGATGTCGTCCGCTACTACCTGTCCGTCGCGGCCGGCGCCGTCGCAGGCGTCCGCGACCGGCCCAACATGCTCAAGCGCTTCGTGGATGGCGCCGAGCGTGAGCCCTTCTACCAGAAGCGCGCGCCCGAGAATCGCCCTGACTGGCTGAGAACCGTCACGCTCTCCTTTCCGTCAGGCCGCACGGCCGAGGAAGTCGTGGTCGACGACGCTGCGGGTCTGGCGTGGATCGTCAACCTCGGGTGCATCGAGCTGCATCCGCACGCCGTGCGCACTGCCGATCTCGATCACCCCGACGAGCTGCGCATCGATCTCGACCCCGGACCAGGGGTAGAGTGGGATGCTGTCCGCCGCGTTGCGATGGAGGTGAAGAAGCTTCTCGAAGAAGTCGGGCTCCGGGGCTGGCCCAAGACGAGCGGCTCGCGCGGCATCCACGTCAACGCGCGAATCCAGCAGCGGTGGACGTTCACGGAGGTACGACGCGCCGCGCTCGCACTTTCGCGCGAGATCGAGCGACGCGCGCCGGCACTGGCGACATCGAAGTGGTGGAAGGAGGAGCGCCACGGCGTCTTTCTCGACTACAACCAGAACGCGAAAGACCGTACCACCTGCTCGGCCTACTCGATACGCCCGCTCCCGGACGCGCGCGTATCGGCGCCGCTCCGCTGGGAGGAAATCCCTGATTCGGAGCCGGGCGATTTCACGGTGCTGACAATGCCGGCGCGATTCGAGGCGATCGGAGATCCCAACGCTCGAATGGATGATGCGGCCGGCTCACTCGAGCAGCTGCTCGATCTCGCCGACCGGGACGAAGCCGCCGGACTCGGCGACGCGCCGTGGCCGCCGCACTTTCGGAAGATGGAGGGCGAGCCCGCGCGCGTCGCTCCTTCACGCGCGAAGGGGAAAGGAGCGGCAGTCACGCCGAAAGCCACCAGCAAAACGACACGCAAAAATGCCAGCACGAAGACAGGGGAGGGCGGAGCCGCGAAATCGAGGGTGAAGATGCCGCTGCTCGTCGTCGCCAATTCGCCTCACAAGGACGCGGCGCTGGCAGGTCTCGAGCGGTGGAAGGCGCGGCATCCTGATGCGGCGCCACACCTGGCGGTCGATGACGTGCTCGTCGATTCAATGCGGGGGCGATCGTCGACGTGGACGCGAGTTCGCGTCAATCTGCGCAACGTCCCGGAGGAGATCAGGCCAATCCAGGAGACGCCCGACCCGGACGACGATCCTACGCGCGGGTGGCGCGAGGCGAAGGGAAAACCCCGCTAGCGCTCTTCCGGCTTCTCGCCGCGCTCCACGCGGAGCTTGTCGCTGAATCGCTGTTTCTCGCCGATGCGCTCGACCTCCAGCGCGATCGCATCTACCGACTGCTGCAGGTACTCAATGCGTCGCTCATCGACGGGTGGCTCGCTCGGCACAGCAGGCCGCCGTCCCCAGGGCAGCATCCAGACAACGAACCCCGCGATAAGAATCCCGACGTGCGTGGCGGCATGAACTCCGTCCCCCATCTCGGCGCCATACACAATGCCCGCGACGTTGATGAGGACGAAAACCGCCGCAACTATCTGCCAGATCTTTGAGCGTCGAATCATGGAGTCTCCTGCGTCTATGGGCACTACGCGGCCAATGCGTTCAAAGTTACTCCGGCGGTGCCGCTAACGCCCGGTGTTGAAGATCGCGGCGAGCTCGTGCGGTGCCACTACTTCGAGCTGCTCGAACGTGCAGTCCCGCGGGCGCTTGTCATCGCGCCAACGGCGGAACTGCGCGGTATGTCGAAAGCGGTCACCTTGCATGTGGTCATACGCGACCTGGACGACGAGCTCGGGACGCAACGGCTCCCAGGACAAATCTTTCCCGGCGCTCCAGCGGCTCTCCTTGCCGGGTCGCCGATGCGGCTCGCCGTCATCGCCCGCCTGACCCTCCACCCACGCACGCCACGGGTGTCCGTCGAGGGCGTTCTCACGATAGGGAGCAAGGAAAGTCACCAGCTCCTGCCGCTTCAGGTTGGTGAAGCTCGCGCACACCCCGACGTGCTCGAGACTATCGCCGTCGAAAAGGCCGAGCAGCAGCGATCCGATCGCGGTTTTCTCACCGCGCTTGTGCCAGCGGAAGCCGGCGACCACACAATCGCATTCGCGCTCGTGCTTCACCTTGAGCATCACGCGCTTGTTCGGCTCGTAGGTCCCGGCCCCGGCCTTTGCGACGACGCCGTCGAGTCCGGCCCCCTCGAAGCGACGGAACCAGTCCGCGGCGGTGGCTCTGTCGCGAGTTGCCGGGGTCAGGTGCAAAGGCGCCGTCGCGGTCGCAAGCAGCACCTCCAGCCTTGCCCGCCGATCGGCGAACGGCAGGTCGCAGAGACTCTCGTCGCCCTCTGCGAGAAGGTCGAAGAAGACCACTTCCGCCGGCGTCTCCAATGCCAGCTTCTTCACGCGCGACTCGGCTGGGTGCAGCCGGTGCTGGAGCGCTTCGAAATCGAGGCCATCATTGCGCGCGATCACGATTTCGCCGTCGAGCACACATCGCTCGGGCAGCTGCTCCTTGAGCGCGACGAGGAGCTCGGGGAAATAGCGATTGAGCGGCTTCTCATCGCGGCTCTGAATGAAGATCTCGTCACCGTCACGGAAGACGAGGGCGCGGAAGCCGTCCCATTTGGGCTCGAAGATCCAGCCTTCACCCGGCGGAAGCTCACCGACTCGCTTCGCGAGCATCGGCAGGACAGTGGGATTTACGGCCAGGTTCATGCGCGTGGTGTCGTGGACACGACACCTCAACTCACTCAGGCGCCTGCTTACTTGCCTTCTTCGTCGTGATGGCGATCACCCCGTTCATGCCCCGGATACCGTGAAGGACCGCATCGGAGCCCTTTAACAATCTGATCGATTCGATGTTGTAGGGGTCGACACCGCTCAGCAGGCCGCCTTCACCCGGCTCAAATGGCATTCCGTCGAGCAGGTAAAGCGGCTCGTCGGTGTTGGTGAACGAGGTCGCGCCACGGATCCGCACGACTATCTCACCGCTCGGAGCACGCATAACCGACACACCCGAAGCCTTGGCCTGAAGCATACGCTCGATCGGCTCATGCGGATTCCTTTCGATGTCTTCCGCGGTAACCGTCGGTCTCTCAGGGGTCATGCCTGGATTGCCGGCCGCGCATCCGACCCCGAACCCAGAGAGCAACGCGAGCGGGATAGCTAAGCGCAAAAAGGAGGACGGCATAAAGGTCCGACCGGACGGCTCTGTGAAGGTGAATGCTCGTCGGGCGGGCTGTCCGGAACCCGCTTGCATCCGGATCTTGCACGACGAGCAATTCACTGGACTGATTTCCGACGAGTCGATGCTACGAGCAGGGCAGCTGCCACGATCACAGCGACGACGCCGTACGCAGCCCACTGCATTTGTCCGGTCATGAAGCTGCCGGGCAGCACGCTGATTCCCTGAAGAATCCAGACGCCGCCCATCAACACCATCAAGATGCCCAACACCTTCAACGCGATTCGCATAGGATCCCGGATGACTGACCTGGCCTAAGATGGGACTTCGTAGTGCAATTCCGCAAAGCCGGTCCCCACTGCCCTGACGGAGACCAGCCGAAGCGGCGGCTTCGTGATCGTTCGCGGCAGGAGCGGCTTTCCGGCGCCAAGCGTCACCGATCCGATCTGCACGATTATCTCGTCGAGGAGCCCCTTATCGTAGAATTGCCCGGCTAGGTCTCCGCCGCCCACGATCCAGACGTTCTTGCCGCCCGCCACTTGACCATCTGCTCGTAGACGGGTTTGACGTCTCCATTGGCGAAGCGAATGTCCGCGCCGGGAACTTCCGCCAGAGCGCGGGAGCTGAAAACCCAGGTCGGTTGCTGGTACGGCCATGGCTGAAGCCGGTCGGCGTCGCGGCCAACCAGGTGCCGCTGCATCCATTCATGGGTGTGCGAGACCGGGTACAAGCACGCCGCGTTCTTGCCAATGAGCATCATCTCGTGTGCGTGAGACCGACGAGCGCGCGCATCCGCGCTTCATCGATTTCTTCCCACGCATTCTCGTCTTCCGGCAATGGCTTGCGCAGCCGCACGGCTCGGCTCGAGCCTGCGGTTGCCGCACGCGAGACCGACGCGATCCGGGCGTGGACCTCTCTCACTCGGGTGGCGGCGATGACTTCACGAACGTTGTTCTCGCGAATACCCCCGCCTGCCATCACGGTGATGCGATCGCGCGCCTGCCCGACCAGCCGCGCGATTGTCTCTGCCCCTTCGATTGCGGTTGACGCGCCGCCAGATGTGAGAACGCGTCCCACCCCCGCACCGATCAGCATCTCCAGCGCGCGCGGGAGATCGGGAGCAACGTCGAATGCACGGTGAAAACTCACGGGTAGCCCCGCCGCGGTCTCGATCAATTCGCCAATGATCGAGAGATCTATCTGGCCATTGGCATCGAGAGCGCCAGTTACGATTCCGTCGGCACCTTCACCGCGCGCGACTCCCACATCACGCCGCATCACTTCCAAATCGTCACGGCTATAGACAAACGCCCCACCGCGCGGCCGAATCAAAACGAACACCGGAATGGCGATCGTCGCTTTTGCCGCACCAATCAATCCGGCGCTCGGCGTCGTGCCACCGTCGTGGAGATTCGCGCAGAGCTCGATGCGTCCCGCGCCGGCGCGCTCGGCAACCATCGCCGATTGAAGTGTGTCGACCGCCGCTTCGACCAGGGTCAGGTAGCGCTCTCCTATTTCGTGCCGGCGAGCGGCCGGAATCCGCGCGCGTCGATGATCGTCCAGGCATCCGGGCCGGGGAACCTGACCGTGCGGACGTCAGCGGGAAAATGCCAGCGCGGGTCGAACGCCACCTGAACCACGCCATCCATGTTTACCGCTCGTTGCAGCATGTCGAAGAGTCCATCGATGCTGAACGTGTTCCAATCGCTGAGCGCGGCTGGCTTTCCCGCGGTGTCCCACGCCCGGAGCGGGTGTCCGTCCCGAACCTCGATCAGCAGCCAGCCACGACGCCCGGGACAGAAACAATCCACCCGGAGCAGATACTGATAGTCGCGCGGTTTGTAGGCGCGCCACTGCTCGCGTTCCCTTCTGAGGGAAGCGCGCAGGGAGTCGCGTTGTCCGGGCCGGCGCAGGGGAAACTCTCTCGCTCCCGCGAACGGGATGCCGGCGATTGCCGTATCCCCGAAGTGCGCGACGA
>JBGTEZ010000331.1:0-2642 GCA_041747535.1 Gemmatimonadaceae bacterium | reverse complement strand
CGCATCCGTCGCAGCGACGTCGCGCCGCGGGATCGCCGAAATAGCGCAACACGAATCCGCGGCGGCACTCCCTGGTGTAAGCGTATTTCTGAACCGCCTGGAGCTTGGAGAGGTCGCCGGCTCGGCGGCGGTCGATCAGCTCCCAGTCGATCGCAAATTTGGAGATGGGCGCATTCCGATCGGTGAGGTGAAGCCCGCTGTTCAGACGCTCCCAGTGGAGAAACTGTTTCGCCTCGAGAGACTCGAGCAGCGGGACACAACGGCCGGCCCCGGCAAGTCCTGGTGGAAGCCCATCGAGGTCAACATTCGCACCCAGGCTCAGATTGGCCCCAACGCCGCGCCAGAGCGCGCGCAACAGTCCGAGCTCCTGGTTGGCAACGCCGGTGAGCTCGCGCTTGATCCGGTCGGGAGTGGCGAGCAGCCGCACGTGTACGCGCGACGGCTCACCGTTGCTTTGGGTGACCGCACCGTGCTTCTCCAGTATTCTGATCGCGCCCTCGATCTCGCGCGTCGAAGCCTTCGCCTTGATCGACCGCAGAATGCGATCGGGCTCGGCCGTCACCAGGCCCTGCCCGTCGGCAAGCTTCCTGAGCGCGGCGTAGGCCTGCTCGACGATCTCGCGCTCGGGATACGATCCCTTGATGAAGAACTCGTGGGTGAAGCGATCGGGAAATGCATGCAGGAGAAACACATCGGAATGCTTGCCGTCACGACCGGCGCGACCTGCTTCCTGGTAATACGCTTCGAGGGTACCCGGCATCGCGTAGTGGATCACCAGCCGCACGTTCGGCTTGTCGATTCCCATTCCGAATGCGTTGGTGGCGACGATCGCGCGGATTTTTTCCGACATGAACGCTTCCTGCACCTCGCGCCGGCGGGCGTCGTCCAGGCCGGCGTGATATCCGGCGGCGGAAATTCTCGCGCGCGAGAGAACGCCACTCAGCTGATCGACCGCCTTTCTGGTCGAAGCGTAGATCACCGCGAGGCCGTCGTACCGCCTCAGCGTCTCGACGAGGCTCTCCTCCTTCTCCGCGTCGTTCTTAACGGGAATCACATAATACGACAGGTTCGGCCGGTCGAAGCCCGTGATGATCGTTTCGGCGTCCACCAGCCCCAGCTGGCGGATGATGTCGCGACGAACTTCGGGGGTGGCCGTTGCGGTGAGGGCGATCGTGCTGGGCGAGCCAAGCGCGGCGCGTACTTCCTTCACGCGCAGGTAGCTCGGCCGAAAATCGTGGCCCCACTGACTGATGCAGTGCGCTTCGTCGATCGCGAGCAGAGATACTCCCGCAGCGCGCAATCGCTCAGCGGTGCGCCCGTAGTCGAAACGCTCGGGCGCGACGTAGAGAAGCTTGATCTCGCCACGATCCACTCTGGCGAGTCGGTCGGACACCTGAGACGAGGAAAGGCTGCTGTTGATGAACGCCGCCGGGAGATCGCGCGCGACCAGGGCGTCAACCTGATCCTTCATCAGGGAAATCAGTGGTGAGACCACGACAGTGAGCCCCGGCTTGAGCAGCGCGGGAACCTGAAAGCACAGCGACTTTCCGCCGCCCGTGGGGAGGACGACCACGGTATCACGCCCGGCAAGCACCGCGGAAACCGCCGCCTCCTGCCCCGGCCGGAACTGATCGTAGCCGAAGGCAGTCTTCAGTAATTCACGCGCGTCGTCAAGCGTTTTCGTTTGACCGGCCATTCATTGAAAGGTAGCCAAAAGACTCTGCCGGGAGTGACGAGCGCACTCGCTCGTAATTGTTGCGCCGCCGTGGGCGAGACTCAGATGCCGCGGACGAGCTCCGCGTAAGCAGCGGGATCCGCGTTGCCGCCGCTGATGATGCAGCAGACGCGCTTGCCCTTGAACCGCGCCTGCTCGGCCAGCACGGCGCCGAGCGCGAGAGCGCCCGTCGGCTCCGCCTTGAGATTGGCGAGGGCAAAGAGGAGGCGGACTCCCTCCTTGATCTGATCCTCGGACACCTCGATCACTCCCTGAAGCCCATCCTTGAGAATCTCCCAGTTGCGATCTCCGAGGCGCAGCATGCGCGCACCATCCGCGATAGTCGAAGACTCGTCCGTGTTGGCAACGATGTGTCCCGCACGGAATGACTTTGCCGCGTCGTTTGCCAGCGCCGGCTCGGCCGCAAGCACCTGTGTCCTGCTCTTCTTTTCCCTGACCGCCCGGACCAGGCCCGAGGTGAGGCCGCCTCCGCCAATGGGAGCGATGATGAAGTCGAGGTCGAGGTTGAGCGCGAACAGCTCCTTCGCGAGGCCGGCATTGCCCTCGATCACGAGCGGATCGTCGTAAGGGCTGGCGACATACGCATCGGGAAACTCGGCTGCCAGCTCCGCCAGCCGCTCCAGCCTTCCCTTCACCTTGACGTCGACGAGATCGACCTCGGCGCCGTATTCGCGAACCGCATCGACTTTGATCTTCGGAGCGGTCCTGGGCATCACGACGGTGCATCTCTTACCGAAGAGCGAGCATGCGTAGGCAATCGCCTGCCCGAAATTTCCAGACGACGCGGTGATGACGTGGCTCTGCTTTACGTGCGACGCGACGTTGTATGCTGCGCGGAACTTGAAGCTGCCTGTGTACTGAAAGGTCTCAGTCGCCAGCACGAGGTCGACGCCCAGCTTGCGCGACA
>JBGTEZ010000330.1:0-9285 GCA_041747535.1 Gemmatimonadaceae bacterium | reverse complement strand
GTCTCAGCACAGCAGGTCGAAGGGACGATGGAGTTCGAGGCAACCAACGGCGGCATCAGCCTCGACGGTGTCGGCGGCGATATCCGGGCCGAGACGACCAACGGCGGCGTGAATGCGCGGCTGACTGGTACCACCTGGAGGGGCAGAGGGCTCGACCTTCGCACCACCAACGGTGGCGTGTCGATCAGAATTCCCCGTGGCTACAACGCGCGTCTCGAAACGGGGACGGTCAATGGCGGTATGAGCGTCGATTTCCCGATCACCGTGCGCGGCCGCATCGGGAGGCATTTCGAGACACAGCTCGGATCCGGTGGTCCGCTCGTCCGGGCGGTCACGACCAACGGCGGAGTAAAAATCTCCGAGCTCTGAGCCTAGGGCTTGAGCTCTCCGTGGTCGACCGGTTCCCGGCCTCGCCGCATGAACAGGAATTCGTAGAGCAACGCGGCGAGCAACGCCCCGACCGTGGGCGCCAGCCAGTAGAGGAACTGAGCCTCGAACACGCCGCTCGCGACGGCGGGGCCGAAAGAGCGCGCCGGATTCATCGACGCGCCGGTTCGGGAGCCGATGACGAGGATGTCGGCGGCAACGACGAACCCGATTCCCAGCCCTCCGATCTTCGGTCCGCGCTGGTCCACCACCGTGCCGTAGATCACGAACATCAGCATGAATGTCGCAATTGCCTCGAGGAGAAACGCCTGCCCGCCCGTCGTGTCGAGCGCGATCGACTGCCCGCCACCCCTCGTCGCGATGAACACCGCGTCGGGAAACGTCGCCTTGAGGGCATAGGCTGCAGCCACCGCGCCGATGATCTGCGCGACGATGTATAGTGCCGCCATCATCGCCTCGATTCGTCTCGTTGCCAGAAACCCGAGCGTCACCGCTGGATTGAAGTGACCGGAGATGCGCATCAGCGCGCTCACCATCACCGCCAGGATCAGACCGTGCGCGAGGGCGATTTCCACCAGCGCGGCCGGGCTCCCGGAGATCTTCGCCGACATGATGGCGCCCGATCCCACGAACACGAGGGCAAAGGTGCCGATGAATTCAGCGATGAAATGGCGCCAGGCATCCCGCATTGACCAGCTCCCGGACTGAGTGGAGGGCGGCGGGAGCGGGAGTTCTCTAGTTCACCCGCCGCAGAACCAGCGCGGCGTTGATCCCGCCGAAGCCGAAAGAATTGGTGAGGATGTGCTCCACCCGCTCTTTCCGCCCCGAGCCCGGCAGAAAGTTAAGATCGCAGGCGGCGTCCGCAACCTGAAGGTTGACCGTCGGCGGCAGCCATTCGTGTTCCAGCGCGAGAGCGCAGATCGCCGTCTCGATCGCACCGGACGCGCCGAGCGCGTGACCGTAGTATCCCTTGGTGCCGCTCACCGGCACCCTGTACGCCCGATCTCCCATCACCGTCTTGATCGCCATCGTTTCGGTGCTGTCGTTGAGCGGCGTCGAGCTGCCGTGAGCGTTGACGTAACCGATCTCGTCCGCCGACACGTGCGCATCGGCGAGCGCGAGACGCATCGATCTGGCCGCCTGCGATCCATCGGGGAGCGGAGCGGTCATATGGTGCGCGTCGTTGGTCGTGCCGTATCCCGCGACTTCGGCGTAGATCTTCGCCCCGCGCGCGGTTGCCCGCGTGTACTCCTCCAGTATCAGCACAGCTGCCCCCTCACCCATCACGAACCCGTCCCGGTCCTTGTCGAATGGACGCGAGGAAATTTCAGGCTCTTCATTTCTGGTGGACATCGCCCGAATCAGCGAGAAGGCTCCGAAGCACAACGGGGCCAGCGGAGCCTCCGCGCCTCCAGCGACCATTACGTCGGCGTAGCCGTCCCGGATTTGCCGGAAAGCATCGCCGATGGCGATGGTGCCCGATGCGCAGCTCATCGCGTTGGTCGAGTTGGGTCCCATCACTCCGAGCTCGATGGCGATGTTGCAGCTGGACGCGCCCCCGAACACCGACAGCGCGAGCATCGCATCCACCTCGCGAAGACCGCGCTGGAGAAATACCCCGAGCTGGCTTTCGGCGTATCCGATGCCGCCGAGGGCGGTTCCCATGTTCGCTCCGACCCGCTCCCGGTCCTCTCGCGCGAGATCGAGGTCGGCATCCGCGAGCGCCATCCGTGCTCCGACGACCGAGAACTGGGAGAAGCGGTCGAGCCTCTTCGACATTCGGCGATCGAGGTGATCGGCCGGCACGAAGTCGTTGACTTCGGCGGCGTTGTGACTGCGGAACGGCGATGGATCGAACCGCGTCAGCGATGTGACGGCGGAGCGCTCCCGCTGCAGCCCGCTCCACAATCCATCGTGCGTCGTTCCGATCGGCGTGATCGCGCCGATTCCGGTTATGACTACTCGACGTCCCTTGACTGCCAGATTCATCCTGTCTGCCACCATGTGCCGGAAACTGTTAACCACTGGTCACTACAACTCATAACTGCCCACTCACGACTTGGATTCCCTATGGCGGTTCATCGGACTTTCGCCGCGCGCTCCGCGACCTTAGCCAACCCGGAAAGCGTTCGCGATGCGATGCCGTGCACGAACACCGGGCCGATCACCAGATTCGCCGCCCAGACTCCGATCAGCGGCCACCTTGGCCCATCCCACACATGCACGATGCGTACGTGAGTCCCATCGGGCGCCCGGCGAAACTGCCACTCGACTTCCATTCCTTTCGTGATACCCCCGACATGCCGGAATCGGATCGACGGAGTGGAACGATCGACCGCCATCACCGAAAGCCACCACGTCGGCCAGTTGATGACCGCCACCCCTGAGCGACCCAGCTCGAATGGTCTGTACGCCGACATCTCGACCAAGCCGCTACCATCTTCGCCGCGTTCGCGATATCTGACGTAGCGGTAGTGAGCGAGATGTGCCGGCCAATGCTCGACCTTGCTCGCGATGTCGAATACCAGATCCATCGGCGCGTGGACCACGCGCTCGTCCACCGTTTCCATCGGCGCGCCAAGCGGCAATGGTCCGAGACCTTGCGCAACGGGGGAATCCTTCATCGATGTCGCGGAGCCCAGCTCGTCGTGACCCTGAACAGTCTGCGCTGTCGCACCGTCGCGGGGCGGGCAACTGCCTCCCTCACTGTATCCACCAGCTCCTCGGGGGTGAAGCCCCGCATGACGGAGACAACTCCATCGTGGCGGCTGACGGCATGAAATCGAAGGGGAAACGACGCGAGCCACAATCCGGCCGCGGCAATCCGGCTTCTCCGCAGGTCGCTCACGATCACCCGGACTCGCGCGACGCGATCCATCTCGCGGAGGAGAGCGATCGCGCCGTCTCGCGAGAAATGGTGGAGAACCTGTGAGCACATCACGACGTCGACACTTCTGTCGGCGAACGGCAGGCTGAGCGCATCGCCGCAGATCGCGAAGTCCACTGCCGCTCTGCTCATGCGCGCGAGCTCTTCAGCGGCATCCAGCCCGAACGCCTGCAGCTCGATCCCGTTCTCGTCGGCGACTTCTCGCGCCTGGCGGGGGATGTCGCCCAGCCCCGTCCCGACGTCGAGAAGCGATGCGCGGCGCGGCAGCTCCTTCAGCGCGTCTCTGAATTCCTCGATCGCCGAGCTGCGGCCGCCGAACAACGCATTGGAGCGGGCGACGTCGGCGAGCGACCTCGTGACAACCGCGGGGTCGATGTCGGGTGCGTCGAGCAGCTCGGTTTCCGTCGAGCGGGGCGGAGTGAGAAGGGATAGCATGCTCTAGCGCTCGAGCTGCGAATAGCCGCCGCGATAGTAGAGCAGGGGCTTCCTGTTATCAGCCCGTGCGGCCTCCACGAGTCCGACGATCACCGTATGGTCTCCGCCGTCGTAAAGTGTAGTGCGGGTGCACTCGATCACCGCGACCACGTCGTCGAGGACCGCGATGCCGGACTGCGAGCGACTGTAGCCCACCCCCTCGAACCTGTCCACGTCGACGATCGCAAAACGCCGCGCGATCTGTTCCTGGTCGGCGGAGAGGATGTTGACGACGAAGCTGTCGCACGTGGTCAGAGAGTGGTGAGCCGATGCCGTTTTTTCTATGCAGATCAGAACCAGGGGAGGCACGAGGCTAACGGAGCAGAAGGCGCTGACCGTCATGCCTTGGTCCTTGCCGTCGGGTGCGACGCTCGTGACCACCGTCACACCCGACGGAAACCGGCCAAGCACGTTTCGGAATTCGTCTTCAGTGACGCTCAATTGCGGCTCGCCGGAGAAAGGAACAGATCGAAGAGAAAGCGTGGATTGAGCACTGCCTCGGCGGGAACGAAATCCCCGGCGACGCCAACGAGGAGATCGGCCATATCCTTCCGCGCCGACAGCGCGCGCGCCGCGTGATTGATGAGGGGAGGGAACGCGATAGACATGCCGACGATCCTCTCCAGCTTCCACTTCCCGCCGAATTCCCTACGGCGTGCGGCTTCGTAACCGCGAAGGGCCCTGAGGTCGCCCCCGCCGTTTGCTTTCAGCGCTTCCACGATGAAAGGCGCGAGGATCTCGCCTCCGCGAAGTGCGGCATACACTCCCTCTCCGGTGAAAGGATCAAAAAAATCAGCCGCGTCTCCGACGAGCGCGGCGCCGGGGGCGTATGCCCTCCGCGCGACAGAGTTGAACGGCCCGGTCGCGCGCACCGGCGTGACTTGCTCGGCGTTCGTAAACCGCTCGGTCAACTGCGGCCGTGACGCAATCCACTCCTTGAAGAATCCCTCCCGGTCACCGGAGATTGCCGCCGCGCGCGTTGCGGGAATCACAATGCCGACGTTGGTGACACCGTGTCCAACCTCCGCCAGGCCAAGGTAGCCCTCACGCTCGACGTGCATCTCACCCATGCCGCGCATCCCCTCGATGCCCCGGTAATGGGATATCAGTCCGATCCGCCGCGGCCAGCGCCGTGTGCGCACGAGACCAAGGCGCCGGCCAACGACTGAGCGGAGACCATCGGCACCGACAACCATCCGACCGCGAAGCTGGCGCTGCTCGCCGTTTGCGCCTTGAACGATCACCCCGTTCACCCGCCCGCGTGAATCACGAGCGACATCAACGACGCGGGTTCCTTCTTCGAGTCGCGCACCGGCGAGCCTTGCCCGGCGCAGAAGGATCTCGTCGAGCACAGTTCTGCGCAGAGCGAGACCGCGGTTGCTGAAGGCAGCGAATCCCTTCACGCCCGCGAACTCCGCGGTCACCGTCTCCCCGCTCGGGGCTCGCAGAATCATTCCCGCCAGCCGCGCTGCGCCCGCGCCTTCGATCTCGTCGAGAACGTCCATGTCCGAGAATATTCGCGATGCCTGCGGACTCAGGTACTCGGCGCACACTTTGTCGCGCGGAAAGTGCGCGCGGTCAAGCACGAGCACATCGACGCCGGCGCTGGCGAGAGACCACGCGGTCGCCGCGCCCGCCGGACCGCCGCCCACCACGATGACCTGAGCGTCCTCGACCCCGTTCCTCGTCAACCGACGGCGCGCGACACGCGCTGAAAGAGTCCCATGTACCGCCAGTGCGGCCGCGGAAGATTGAGCACAGAGGCCGCCCGCGTCAGATATGGGAGTACGACCGAACGCGAGTCGGCGGAGAACATGAAGCGTGGATGATCGGCGGCGAAGGACTTGAGCCGCTGGACCGTGGCGTCGAACGAGAGATCGCGTGAGAAATAGAATGCCGGGTCGAGCAGCGAGCTCTCTGCGGGCACGACTTCTTCGGCGACTGCGATACGGTGCAGCGTGGTGCCCGGATAGATACGGAGACCGACAGTGACGTACACCGCATCCCCGCGCTCCAGACGCCAGCGCGCGAAGGCGAGAGTCTCTTCCACCGTCTGCTGCGTTTCGCCCGGACCTCCCACCAGAAAAATCCACAACGTCCTGAGCCCGTGCTTCTCAACCCGCTCGGCTACCTCGCGGACCTTGGCGGCCGTGAAACCCTTCTCCAGTCTTTCGAGCACGGCATCGCTGGCACTCTCGGCCGTGATCCCCAGCGAGCGGAAGCCGGCTGATCTCATCGCGGCGAGCAGCTCGTTCGGCGCGACCGCGGGCGTGAAGTTCGTGGTGTCGAGCTGCACGTCGAGCTTCCTTCGCTCGATCGCCTCGCAAACCTGAAGCGCGTGGCCGGGCGGAGAGTTGAAGGTCGAATCGACGAAGTCGAAGTGCCTGATGTGCGCTCTCCGGTTGAGCTCCTCGATCTCGTCCGCGACACGCTCGGGATCTCGCGTCCGGTAGCCCCAGCCCTCGACGTTCCTGTACGTGCAGTACACGCATTTGTAGACGCAGCCGCGCTTCGTTTGAATCGGGATGGTCGCGCCGTGACGCTGGTAGCGTGCGAGATCGATCCAGCGGTGGAGCGCGGGTGAAGGAAGGGAATCGAGGTCGGCCTCCTCGCCCGGCGGCGTGAAGGCGACGACTCCATCCCTGTCGCGGACGAGACCGGGAAGAGCTTCTACCGGCGTTCCCGCCGTCAACGCATCGACGAGGGCAACGCTGGCGCGCTCGCCGTCGCCCGCGACCGCGTAGTCGACTCCGAGATCACGGAACAGCGCTTCGGGCGCGACTCCGAACGCGGCGCCGCCGGCAATCACCTTTGCGCGCGGAGACGCTCGACGCAGCTCGTGCAGGATGTCGCGCGCTTCCGGGGTGTAGTGCCTTAGCGCGATTGCATCGCTGTTGTCGATGTTACGGACGGACACGCCGATGATGTCGGGGTCGAATGTGCGTGCCGCGTCCGCGGCGGTTGAAGCAGGATTGCGGGAAAAGCAGAGGTCGAGAAACCGCACATGGTGTCCCACTCCGTCGAGCGCCGACGCGACGCACGCCAGGCCGTTTGGAACGACCGGATATGGCTGCCGCTCGCGATTGGTGCTGACAAGTAGTACCCGCGCCCCGCCCCCGCCCCCGCCCATAGCTCTCCCAGGTCCGCCTTTCTGGTGCGACCTACGCCATCAGTAAAGCTACAAGAGCGCCCACGAACGAGCAGAACAGGTTGACGACATCGTTGTCGAAGCCGGCGATCCCTCCCGCGCGCTTCGTTCGTGTCCCGCACGCATGAACCGTCTGTTCGGTTGCAGTGGAGCAGGCGTTACACCATCGGCGCTCCTGAATAAGCGCGCCGGAGAGTGAATCAGCCAGCGCTCCGGCAACTCCGCTCACGACGATCACATAGGCGGGAACGGGCCACTCGAGCAGCGCCGCCACGATCGCCATGAACGCTGCGCCGCCGAGCGACGCGACCGACCCTGCCAGTGTGACGCCGCCTGAAGTTCCGGCCGCTACGCGCCGGCCAGAGATGATCGAACGGGGCTGGCCGCCGAAGAGAGTTCCCACCTCCGTCGCCCAGGTATCGGCGGCCGACGCAGCAAGCGCTCCAATACCGATCGCGAGCCAGACAGGCGACTGAGATACGAGGCTCGCCAGCGCAGCGGCGGTGAAGAGTCCGCCATTCGCCACGACCTGCCACACATCACGCTCGCCTGTTTTCGCGACAATGCCTTTGGCGATTTCCATTTTGCGCGGCGCGCCCAGCATCGATAGCGCGACGCCGGAAACGAAGAACGCCACCAGCAGAATCCCCCAGCTCCATCCGGCGGCGACCGCGATGGTGCCGGAAACAACTGCCCCCGCCGAGCCACTCCGTGATAACGCGTTGCTGCGGACGGCCTTGGACGCGACGCCGGCCGAGAGGAGCGCGCCGATTATTGCTCTTATGAGGGGCTCTGACAGGAGAGATGACCCGTGAATTGTTTGCTTGCGGAGTATCGCAAGGGTCGCAAACGCTTGAAGGCGATTCCGGCGACGGTTAGCTTGCCCTCTCCCACCACGAGATAAATGGCAGGATTCGTCAACGCATTAGTTCCGCTCAGTCTCCTCGAGGCAGTCCGCAGCATCGATATCCCCGAAGGGGACGATGTCGAGGTCGAATATGTGCAGGAGCATCGGAACAAGCGACTTGGTCTGAGCGATACAGTCATCGCCCAGATCAGGCGCTACAAGGATGCGATGAAGCGCAATCAGCCGATCGCAATTCACGAGGCGACCGGAATCGCGCGTCTCATCGGCCGGCGCGCCGACGCGGCCGAGATCTTCGTGCGGGCGGGGACGCTGCTCGCGACCCGGATGTACGATATGATCTCAGCGACGACGAGACACACCATTCATCTCATGCCGGGGTTCGTCGCGCGTCCCATCGCTTTTCGCCAGCTGCGGCGTCTGGGAGCCAGGTACTTCGGGGGAGACGTCCGGCGCGTCGGTGCATCGATCGTCGTCACCGTGCGTGAGTCTGTCACCGCGGGGGGCCCCACCAAGAGCCTCGGGTGCACCTACTACGAATCGGCGGTTCGTGAGATGCTGCGGCTGCTCGTCCACGGCGGGGGAATGATCGACCACGTGCACTGCCTCGACCGCGGCGAAGAGCACTGCGAGTGGCGCGCGGAATGGCGCGCGGTCAAGAAAGCGACGAAGTAGACGCCCGATGCTGACGCGCGAGATGCTGCCCGCCCTGCAGTCGGCACTCGCCGGCGCCGGTTTCGATGGGTGGCTGTTTTACGACTTTCAGGGACTCAATCCCGTCGCCCGCGGCATGCTCGCGCTGAAGGGAATGACCACCCGCCGCATCTTCGTTTTCGTCCCCCGCTCGGGAAATCCGGTGGCGATCACCCACGCGATCGAGCAGGGTCCGTGGGAGGACTGGCCGCGTGACTGGGGAAAGGAGAAGTACAGCGGCTGGCGAACGCTCGAGGCGCTGATCGCGAAGACGGTCAAGGGCAAGCGCATCGCGATGGAGTACTCGCCCGGCGATGCGGTCCCTTACGTAGACCGGGTGCCGGCCGGTGTGATCGAGATGGTGCGGAATGCCGGCGCGAAAGTCGAGTCGTCCGCGGATCTGATCTCGATGTTCTACGCCGTGTGGACCGTCGAGCAGCGCGAATCGCACGAGAGAGCGGCCGAAGCAGTGGCGACGATCGGGCAGCAGGCGATTCGACTGGCGGGCAGCCGGGCCGAGAGTGGGACGCCCCTGACGGAGTTCGCCGTTCAGGGATGGATCCGCGAGCAATTCGAGAGCGCGGGCCTCGTCACCGATCACGGCCCGATCGTCGCGATCGGTCCGAACGCGGCGAACCCGCACTATGAGCCGACGGCCGAAGGGACAGCCACGATCAATCGCGGCGACATTCTGCTGATCGACCTGTGGGCGAAGGAAAAGAACGGCATCTTCGCCGATCAGACCTGGATGGGCTCGCTGGGTACGCCGAGCGAGCGTGACGTGTCGGTGTGGCTGGCGGTGCGGGACGCGCGCGATGCGGCGATTGCCCT
>JBGTEZ010000329.1:0-9925 GCA_041747535.1 Gemmatimonadaceae bacterium | reverse complement strand
GTTCATGCGGGTGGACGACGCCGAGAATCTGGAGGATTATCTCAAGCTCTTCGACATCACCGTGTCGGTGATGCAGACGGAGGATGCTCTCGAGAGAATCGCCTACGAGCTGGCGGAAGACGCGGCCCGCGACGGCGTGCGCTACATCGAGGTCAGGAACGCGCCAATTCTGAACGTCGTGCAGGGGCTGACGCTCGTTCAGGCGGTCGAGGCGCCGCTGCGCGGCTTGCGGCGAGCTGAAAAGGACTTCGGCACGATCGGCCGAATGATCATCTGCGCGCTGCGCCACTATCCGGGCACGGCTTCGCTCGAAATGGCGAAGCTCGCAGTCGAGTTCAAGAACGATGGCGTCGTCGCCTTCGACCTCGCGGGGGCGGAAAAGGGAAACCCGGCGTCTCTTCACGCCGCGGCGTTCAGGCACGCGCGCGAGCACGACCTCGCCGTGACCGTTCACGCCGGCGAAGGCGACGGCGCCGATTCCGTGCGCCAGGCGGTGCATATCTGTGGCGCCGACCGGCTCGGCCACGCAACTCGCCTGATCGAGGACGCGGAGCTTACCCAGTACGTGAATGACCGGCGCATTGCCCTCGAGATCTGTCTCACGAGCAACGTGCAGACGAGGGTCGCCGAGTCATATGCCGCGCATCCATTGCGCGAATACTTCGATCGCGGGCTCAACGTCACCCTGAACACCGACAACCGGCTCATGAGCGGAACGACACTCACCGATGAGTATGTATTCGCCGCCGAGCATTTGGGATTCTCGATGGACGAGCTGGCGGGAGTTGCCCTCAACGGGTTCGAGAGCGCGTTTCTGCCGTGGGAGGAGCGACTGATTCTGATCGAGGATGCTTCGGACGAGATCGACAAGCTCCTTGGGGGCGAATGATGGGCGCGCTCGAATGAAGCAGCAGTATTCAGCGGCGGCGGCGGAAAAATCCGCGGCGGCGATTCGCGCCCGTCCGGGATTCGAAACGCCGTCCACCGGGCTCATCCTGGGCTCCGGCCTCGGCGGCCTGGCAAAGTCCATTGAAAACAGCATCAGAATCCCGTTCGCGGAGATACCGGGGTTTCCCGCCGCGACGGTGGTGGGACACGATGGCGCCCTGATCGCTGGCGCTCTGGGCGGCCGCCCCGTTGCCGCGCTCAGCGGGCGGTTCCACATGTACGAGGGTCACCCCGCCGCGCTCGCTGGCTTTCCGGTTCGCGTGCTGTGGGCGCTCGGTGCGCGGGAGCTGTTCGTGTCGAACGCTGCCGGCGGCATTTCTACGAAGCTTGCCGTCGGCGATCTGATGATGATTACGGACCATTTGAATCTGATGGGAGCCAATCCGCTCGTTGGGCCGTCGGATCCTGGCGAGGTGCGCTTTCCCGACATGACGGACGCCTACGATCCACGACTTCGGCACTCGCTCCGCGCTACGGCAGAGAAACTCGGAATCAATCTGCGCGAAGGAGTCTATGCTGGACTACTCGGCCCTTCGTATGAGACGCCGGCGGAGGTGAAGATGCTTCGCGGGCTGGGTGCCGATGCCGTTGGAATGTCGACAGTGCCGGAAGTCATCGTCGCCAGAGCGATTGGAATGCGGGTCGCCGGAGTGAGCTGCATCACCAATGCGGCGGCGGGAGTGACAGGAGCGGCGCTCAGTCATGCTGAAGTGCTGGAGACTACGGCGCGGGTTAGCGCAAGGTTCGAGTCGTTGGTGACAGAGTTTTTGCGGGTAGATCGCGCGGTGCAATGACTGTGGGTTTTGAGTTTACCGTTTTCGAGTTTACCGTTTATGCGTTTTCTCACGCACTGATTCTCACAACTGAAACCCAATAACGGATAACCCAAAAACGGTAAACTCAAAACCCGTTGTCAGTGAAGGGAACGCTTCCGCCCAATCAACGATTCTTAGGTAGTATCCGACCCCGCGCTATGATTGACGGGCCCATGTCCTCCGCCCAACCCCGGCGCTGTCGCGATCGCTGCGTGCACGTACTCGATCGAGCTGCGCACCGCGGCGTGTAGCGACTCACCTTTCGCGAGCTGGGCTGTAATCGCGGCTGACAGAGTGCAGCCGGTGCCGTGGGTGCTCGTGCTCCCGATCCGCGGTCCCCTGAACGCGCGAATGTCGCCGTCGTAAAGAATGTCGACGACCCGATCGCCCGAGAGATGGCCTCCCTTCACCAGCGCCGCTCGCGCGCCCAGGGCTGTGACGATAACCTCCGCCGCTCTCGCCATCCCGTCCTCGTCCTCAATGGGCTCGCCCACGAGAATCGCAGCCTCGTGGACATTCGGGGTGACCAGCGTCGCCAGAGGGATCAGCTCGTCGCGAATCACTCTGATCGCTTCCTCTTCCAGCAGGATGTCTCCGGAGGTCGCCACCATGACCGGGTCGATAACGTAGTTGGGGAGCGACAGCTCGCGGATTGCCTGAGACACGCTTGACGCGACGGCGGCGTTGCCAAGCATTCCGGTCTTGAATGCAGCGGGGGGAAGGTCGGCGGCGACGGCCTCGATCTGTGCGCGCACCATGTCCGGCGACACCGCTTCCCAGCGCGATACGCCGCGGGTGTTCTGCGCGGTGATCGCCGTTATGGCGGTGGTGCCGAAGACGCCGAACCGCTGAAAGGTCTTGAGGTCCGCCTGGATGCCGGCGCCCCCGCCGGAATCAGAGCCGGCGATCGTTAGCGCAATGCGCATAAACGAAAGATGCGCCGCGAGTGATCGCGGCGCATCTTCGTGGGAAGACCGGTGCGGCTAGCGCCGCGGTGCCGGTGAAGCGGGTAACGACGTCAGCCGGGACTTGAATCGGTGAAAGTTCTGGCTGTCCCGGCCAAGCGAGGCAAGCTGGCGGGGAGGAATCTGATTGATGCGGGCCTGAAGCGCCGCGATGCGGTCTTCTTCGAGCGGGTGGGTGCGGAACCATGCTTCCACGCCAGCCGGCCGGCTCTTACGCTCGGCGATCAGCTTCTCGAACATCGTGACGAGCCCCTGCGGATGGATGCGGGCGCGGACGAGATTGTTCAGCCCTTCGCTGTCGGCCTCGAGCTCGTCCTGCCTGCTGAATCGGGCGAACACCGCTCCGCCGGCGACGTTGATAATTGCTCCCGCCGCCTGGTTGTTACAGACGCTCGTCAGGACGCACGCCAGCGTGATGCCGATGTTGGCGCCCTGCTCCTTTTCCATCTGTTTCACCGTGTGCCGGCGGACAACGTGTCCGATCTCGTGGCCCAGAACTCCGGCCACCTCCATCATGTTGCTCGACCTTTCGATCAGCCCGCGGTTGATGTAGATGAAGCCGCCGGGCACCGCGAAGGCGTTTACTTCTCTGCTGTCGACGATGAAAAAGTGCCAGTCGAGATCTCCCCGGCTGGTCAGGCGCGCGCTCGAGTCACCCAGGACGTTTATGTAGCGGTTCAACTCCGGGTCCTGGACGATCGGTAGTTGCGCGTTGATCTGTTGCGCATATTCCTGTCCCATCTGCACTTCCTGCTGAGTCGATACACCGCAGGCAGCAAGCGAGCACGTGAGCGCAACCATTGAGATAAATCGCTTCATTGAATACTCCACCGATGAAATTGCAGAAGCCGAGGGAGGCAAGTCCCATTCCATGACACGCTTGTCTACCCCACTGTGAGACTTCTGTCTCTTGCGCGGGACCTGAGCCGCCAGAAAGCCCGGGAAAAGCACTCTCTGTTCGTCGCGGAAGGTGTTCGCTCGGTCGAGGAGCTGCTCCGCTCCGGCCTCGCCGTGCGCGGCGCGCTGGTCGCGCCACAGCTCGCAGCGGCTCCGCGCGGACAACTCCTGCGCGCGAGCCTCGACGCGGCCGGAATTGACGTCGCCGAGGTTTCGGAAAAGGATTTCAGGAGCGCCGCCGAGACCGAATCGCCCCAGGGCGTGATAGCGATTGGCGAGATTCCGGCGCGGAGCCTGAAAACGCTCGAGATTCGCTCGAGCTGCCGCCTGCTCGTGCTCGATGGAGTTCAGGATCCCGGCAACGTCGGGACGATCCTGAGAACGGCGGCGGCCCTCGGCGCCACCGGGACCGTCGCGCTCCCTGGAACGGTGGACCTCTGGAATCCGAAGGTCATTCGTAGCTCGATGGGCGCGCAGTTCGTCCATCCAGCTTTTCATGCGACGCAGCCGGAGCTGTTCGCGTTTCTCGACAGCGCTCGCGTCGAGCTGTGGTGCGCGGACAAAGAGGGTGAGCCGTTGAACGCGGCGGCGGCGCCCGAACGACTGGCGATCGCGCTTGGGAACGAAGGCTCCGGATTGTCCGCGGAGATACGAAGTGCGGCGCAAAAGACAGTCTCCCTGCCCATCGCCAGCACGGTGGAATCGCTCAACGTCGCTGTTGCCGCAGGCATCATTCTCTATCAACTTCGGTGATGATCGATCTACTCCTCGGGGCTTACGCATTCGTCATCGGCGCGTGCGTCGGCTCGTTCCTCAACGTCTGTATCGGGCGGTGGCCGGAAGGTCTTTCGGTCATCAAGCCCAGGTCGCGGTGTCCGAAGTGTGGCCACCAGATCTCCGCGGCAGAGAATATTCCGATCATCAGCTGGATCATCCTCGGCGGCAAATGTCGAGGCTGCGGACAGCCGATTTCTATCCAGTACCCAGCGGTGGAATTGCTCGTGGGTCTGATGTGGCTGGGGGCGTACCTGGCATATGGTCCCTCGCTCACCACCCTACGGGTCGCGGTGTTCGCGACGGTCATGGCCGGAATAGCAATTACGGATGCCAGGCATTTCCTGATCCCCGATGGCTTCACGGTATTCGGGTTGATCTGGCAGCTCGCGACGGCCCTCGTGGCGGTGTACGCCGGCGACTCGGGGCCATTTGCGCGACCGTGGGACGCCGTGATCGGTTTGTGCGTCGGCGCCGGCGCGATCTCGGTGGTGGGGTGGCTCGGAGAAGTGTGGCTAAAGCGCCCGGCGATGGGATTCGGCGACGTCACTCTCATGGCGGTCGTCGGAGCCGCCGTTGGACCCGAGCGGGCTTTCCTCACGATCTTTCTGGCGGCGGTCGTTGCCCCCATCGTTCTGCTTGGAGTGGTCTATCCGCTGTCGGCTCGTGGAATGGCAAACGATCGTGGTCAGACGGAGCTGCCTCTCGAAGCATCGACGTCGTGGCGACGACGGGAGCTCCCGTTCGGCGTCTTTCTTGCGCCCGCAGCGGTGGGCGCGCTCGTGTGGGGTGACGCCATCATCGGCTGGTATCTGCGCATGTCAGGGTTGTGATGCGCCCCGCCAGCTTTTTCTCCGTCCCGGGTTCCTTGATGAAACGGATGACCTCGGTCTCGATGCTCGGCTGCCTCGCCTCCGGCATCGCGTGTCAGGCAGACAAGAAGCCGACCTACGAAGGGCCTTACGCGGCGCAGGTTACCGAGGCCGTGCCGATGATCGAGAAGGCGGTGGGTCTCAAGTTCAAGAGCGCGCCGAAGCTCGAGACACGATCGAAGGCGCAGGTGCGCGAATTCATCGCGCGGCAGTTCACAGAGCCGAAGGCGCTCAGCGATCTGGCAGGCGAAGAAAAAGCATATAAGCGGCTCGGAATGATTCCCGACACGCTCAAGCTCCAGCCGTTCATCATGAGCCTGCTCGAGGAGCAGATCGTCGGCTACTACGATCCAAAGACAAAGGTTCTGTACATCGTCGAGGGATCGGCAAAAGACGCCGTCGGAGTGACGGTTCCGCACGAGCTCGTTCACGCGCTGCAGGATCAGTACGTGAGCCTCGATTCGATCCAGAAGATCGAAGGCTCGAACGACCGCAGGACGGCGGCGCAGGCGGTGTTCGAGGGACAGGCAGTGTACGAGCAGATCTCCGTGATGCTGGGTGGGGCCAACGTCGCGATCAATCTTCCGGGCGGGTGGGACCGCGTACGCGAGCTGATCAGGGACAGTCAGGCGTCGATGCCGATCTTCGCCGGCGCTCCGATGGTGATACAGGAAACGCTGATCTTCCCGTATCTGAGTGGCGCCGAGTTCGTGCGGAACTACAAGGAGAGGAAGCCGGGGGCGGTGCTCTACGACGACATGCCCGCTTCCACCGAGCAGATCCTGCATCCCTCTTCGTTCTTTGGCACGCGCGACGCGCCCACTACGATCGTCCTCGGGCCGCTCGCGAACGCCACCGAGATCTACCAGAACACTCTTGGGGAGTTCGAGACGCGCCTTTTTCTGTTCGAGCACCTGAAGGATCAGAATGAGGCCGTTCGCGGCGCCACCGGATGGGATGGGGACCGCTACGTGGTCGTGAACACGCCTCAGGGTGAAGGTCTTGTCTTCTTCACCGTCTGGGATTCGTCAGTCGATGCCGGGGAGTTCTACGACATCGCGGGGCAGGGGATCGAGAAGAGATTTAAAACCAAAGGCGTGACTGCCGCCGACAAGCTCTCGAAGAGCTATACGGCCGGTGGTCGCTCACTCAAGCTGACCACCGCCGAGATAGGTGGCCGGCCCGTCGTCATCTACGTCGATCTCCCGGCTGGCGCCAACGCATCGATCGTGCAGCCGGCCCAGGTTCGGATGACTCAGTAGCGAATGAATCCAATCACGGTCGTGCGCGTCGTAGCAGTCGCCGGAGCGGGGCTGTACGCCGGTATTCTGCTCGGCGACCTCGCCGGCGCGGCGCAGGCGCGGCCGCAAATGAACCCCTCGAGCTTCGTGCAGCTGCAGCAGATCGTTCACGCCCGATTCGTGATCATGATGCCCGCACTCGTGATTGCTACGCTGCTGGCCTGCATCACATGGCTCGTCTTCATTCGAAGAAATTATCGGAGCGCCGAATTCTGGCTCGTCGCCGGCGCTACCGTTGGGTTAGTCGTCTGCGGAATTCTCACCCGGCTGGTGAACGTCCCGCTCAACGACCAGCTGGTGAAGTGGAGCGTCGCGTTTCCACCGCCCAATGTTCACGAGCTCTGGGCGCCGTGGGAAGGCGCGCACGCGATTCGGACGGTTTTTGCCCTGGTAGCGTTCGTGGCTGCGGTCGTTGCGCTCGCCCTGTCCGATCCCCCACCACCGCAGCTCCCTGCCGATCCGGATCGGCTGGCTGAGACCTGAACGAGCCGAGCCAACTTGACGATCAACAAGCAACAGCTCTATGGCCTCGCCGCGGTTCTGGCGGCGGTCGCGTCAATCCTGCAGCTAATTGAACGCGAGTGGTTCCGCGGTGCGACCAGTGCAATCCTCGCCGCAGCTATGGCGCTGGCCGCAACGGGATTTCCGGAAAAGTCCGTCGCCAACCGGCGGATTTACTACGCGATGCTGGGTGCGGTGATCGTTGTGATGGGGATTCGAATTTTTTCGCGTCTGGGATAGGAGAGCGGCCCAGCCGCGGAAGGGGCAGAACTGCAACTGCGGAGGGGAACGGGTACGAGGCTAGAGTAGCACAGGTACAAGGTAGACAGGTCACTACGCCCCGACTTTTCCTGCTGCGCAACCTCCTCCTGGAACGACGCGCGCAGTTACCCGCGCCCGAGTGGGATAGGTCGTGAGGTCGTGACCTCCAGACCTTCAACCTGTGCTACTCCAACCTCGTACCCGTTCCCCTCGCAGTTGCGGTTAAAAACCCGCCGAAACCTACGTTGACTTTGAGACGTTACTGGGTCTGCACGATCTCGTCAGTGATGCGGTACCCGCCGTCCAGCCACGCGATGATCTCCCGCGCGCCCTCATCAACGTCGGTCGCGTATCGCTCGCGCAGGACCTTCTCCTTCTCCCCCAGCCTGTCGAGGCCAATGTCCTGGAGCGTCAGGAGATCCTCACGCACTCGTCGCCCGAGATCTTCACCGAGGACTTCGACGGCCGCTCTTCTCAGCGCCTCCCCGTAGGAGTATTCGTCGCCGAGCCGGTAGCTCTCGACGAGAGTGAGCGCCGGAATGCGAAACAGAGTGGGCTGGAGAGTCGGATTGATCGCATGCGCGCTTATCGATTTTGCCAAAGTCGCGGGCCGGCCGGTGAAAGCGCGCAGGTGCAGGTACTGCGACATACGGTGCCCATCGTTCACGGGATAATTGTCCCAGAGAAAGGGCTTCCTCTTCATCTGCTCTGTTACGCGACGCAGGTGTCCCGCTGAAAACTGGCGTGAGATCACTTCTTCGCCCGTCCAGAAGATCTCGACTTTCGAATCGAGCGCGGCGCCCAGGTCCTCGAGATATCGCCGGGGGCGCTCTCCGAAAACGCGATCGAGGATCGGGTCGTCCGAGTAATAGCTGGGGCATACGATGACGCGCGTCGCGCTCGTCCGCGACATAGCCCAATCGACCATTTCCGCTTGCCGCCTTGCGAGATCAGGGGTGTCGCCGCGCATGTCATCGAAGAGAATCGCGAGATCGTCCACCCCGACGTCGTCGAGGAACGACAGCTTGCGGGCAAGCGCATCGCGGACGCTCGCGTTGAAGTCGTTGTACGCCTCGAACGGGCTGACGCCGGCTCCGAAACGGACATTGATGCCGCGACACGTCGCCGCGAGCGCCTTGACACGATCGGCAATATGTGCGGGATGATCTTCCTGCCAGCGGCGCCGCAGATACGGGTCGGCCTTGGGTGCGTAGATGTAGAACCGATATCCGCGCGGAGCGAGAAACCGTATCGTGGCCTCGCGCTCCTCCCAGGTCCACGGCTTTCCGTAGAAGCCTTCGATGACGCCGAGCTCCGGAATCACGCGCATCTCAGGACAGGAAGGCGAGCCGGATCCCGTACGACAGCGCGCCGACCGTCGCCCCGAGTATGTAGCCCGAGATGATGATCAACCTGAGCTCCTTGTCGATCACCATTCTCAGAATCTCCTCCACGCGCTCGACGCTGAACGCCATCACTTTGCGCTCGACCATCGACTGCACGTCGAGCTTCTTCACCAGCTCGGGGATCTGCTCGTCGATCCAGTCCCAGATCACCGGAGCCGCTGACGCGGCAAGCCGCTTCGGCGCGTTTGGGTCCTTCTTCGCCTCAGCGTCGCCGAGGATGTCCGAGATCGGCTTCTGCAGGTAGGCCAGGATGGCGTCGTGGATCGCTCTCGATATCTCCTCCCGCACTTCGGGCTCTTCCAGCAGTCCGACGACCTGCTCGACGCCGTCGCGCTCGATGGCATCGAGCGCGGTGTCCATTTTCTTCTCCGTCATCATCAGCTTGGCGAAGATGCGCTCGTGGAAGCGCATGTCCTCGACGACACGGTTGAACATGCCGTGCAGCGCCGTTCTCAGCTTCACACGCGTCGCCGGCTGCCCGAGGAACGCGCCGAGCTTCGTCATCGCGGCAGGCAGGTAAGCGGTCATCGCGCCTTCGAGTGCCGTCACCACCGCCGGCGGAACCTTGTCGATCAACGGCTCGCGCGACGTAAGGATCGTAGTGATGACGTCTTCGAGCCGGGCCTGGAAGGCGGCCCTGAACTCGGGGCGGCCGAGCTCGCTCTGTAGATCTCCGGGCGTCAACAGCCGTTCGCCCACGGTCTTCCCCAGGCTCTTTGCCAGCCGCGTCTGATTCTTCGGGATCGCGCCCTGAAACCCGAACCGCTTCTGTTTCGGGTTGAAGAGCATCCAGACCGCGATGGTGTTGGTTACTCCTCCGGCAATCGTTCCGATCGCTACCTGGACGCCGAATTCTGCCCACGGGCTGGAGACGTCCACCTACTGGATGACTGCTCCGTCCGCCATCGCTCGGTTGATCGAAGCGCTCGCCGCGTCGCTCGCGGTATTCTTGGGCGGAACATCGCCGTGCGGCTCGGCGGCGTCCGCGAGCGCGCCCGTTCCACGCGGCAGGAGAGCGAGGTGGATGATGTCGTCCATCGTGGAGACGAAAGTGAACACCATGCTCTTCACGACTTCGTCGGGAATGCCACGCAGGTCCTTTTCGTTCGTCTTCGGGAGAATGACCTCGCGCAGTCCGGCGCGGTAAGCGGCCATCACCTTCTCCTTGACTCCGCCAATCTCGAG